>JAIXOS010000453.1 GCA_027486695.1 Chitinophagaceae bacterium
AAATTACAGCCCAAGCTAATGTACCGGTTTATATGGGTGGTACATTGCGTTTGGATGCGGCATTCTCCGGTGGCAGTGGTGGTTTTAATAATTTTTCTTGGTCGGGCCCCAATCATTTCCGTGATACCAGTTTGCACACCTTTGTGGCAAATGTTGCTAGTGTAAACGAGGGTATTTACTCCGTGGCTGTTACTGACAGCAAGGGTTGCTATAAGTCCGACACTATTTTAGTTTCGGCCATGTCTGCCCCCAACAGTCCGGTAACCATTCGTGCGGCTTACAATGAAGGGTTAGTTGCATTTTCTAACTTGTCGTTAACGGCTACCACTACCAATGGCAGTAATCGATTGGCCTTTGAATGGTTTTCGCCAAACAATACTGCTATAGGTACAAGTAAACAACTGCTCATCAACCAAGTGCAAGTAAAAAATAGTGGTAGGTATGTTGTTTTTGTGAAGGATAGTGTAAACAACTTTATTGCAAGCGATACCATAAACGTACTTGTTAATAATCGTCCACAGTATATAAGTTTTACAAATATAAATAACATTAGCAATGTAAATTCCAATACTTCTGTAGCACTTTCTGCTTCTTCAAATATTGGATTGCCGGTGGTTTTTCAATCATCAAATACCGCATTGGCAGCATTTTCATCTGCAACTACTTTAGGCTTTGGCCGTACTCGTCCCGATTATGCGATTGATATTTTAGAGCCGATTATGACCAATAAAATTCGGTTAATCAGCACCCAATCTTCGCACTTCCATATTCGTGAGTTACGTGTTTTTGCTCCCAATACCAATGGCTATCCCAATAATCCGTTATTGAATGGGGTAGAAAATACTATTGCAGGATTAAATAATTTGGCATTATCTGCCAATATAACAGCTAGTGGACAATATGCCCTTGGTGCAACCTATTTACCTCAAAATGCAGCAGATTCCACTATTGCAACAAGTTGGGTAAGCCAAGCAAATGGCGTATTGCCAGCGGAAAAATGGCTTCAACTCAACTTTGCAAATCCTGTAAATATTGGTCATATACAGTTTATAAGTGGATTTTTTAGCGGCGGTGTTTGGAATGCGCCCGTAACACAATGGAAACTACAATATTGGAATGGCGCCGCATGGAGCGATATTACCAATTGTACTGTTAAAATCACCGCTTTTCAATCAGGTGATGAAAATACCCAACCGGCCTCAGCCGTTCAGTGGCTGTGTGTAAATACAACTGCCAAAACGGTAACCAATATTAGTAATACGTTGCCAATAACCCTGCAACATTTCACGGCACAATTACAGAATAAAGGCACCATGTTGCAATGGCAAATAACCAATGTTGCAGAAATAAATACCCTCACCATAGAAAAAAGTATGGATGCGCTACATTGGGTAGCTTTTAATACACTCGATAGGCCCTTAAAAAATATCGATTCCCTGTACCATCCGGATGCATTTACCAATACATACCAAGTATACTATCGGTTGAAAATGAGTGATCAATTAGGGAAAATTACTTACTCGCCTATACGGAAACTTAGCTTGGCCAATAGTTCAACGCCCGTAAAAGTATATCCTGTTCCGGCATCAAATTATGTAAATGTACTCATGCCTAATCATACGTCTACGTTAGCAAAACAAATCACTGTATTCAATATAGAAGGTAGGTTGGTTCATCGTCAACCTTGTATTATCGGAACCAATAAAGTATCTATGAACCAATGGATAAAAGGAACGTATTGGTTGAAAGTAATTGGTGAAAATGAAGTACAGACATTTAAAATTATTAAAAATTAATTTGTAAATATTGTGCAATGAATAGGATAATCAATGCTAGCATCATTTTTTTTGTATTGTTGTTTGGAAATGTTGCATTGGCGCAAAGTAATTTACTCAATATCAACCCTGGCTTCGAATTGGGTAAAAAAGGATGGTACTACAGCAGCAAAAGTCCTAATTACATATTTGTAATTGATGACCTGCACGAGGGCAGTCAATCCCTGAAAATGTCCTC
This sequence comes from Chitinophagaceae bacterium, assembly GCA_027486695.1. Lineage (GTDB taxonomy): Bacteria > Bacteroidota > Bacteroidia > Chitinophagales > Chitinophagaceae > Parasediminibacterium. The sequence goes on from JAIXOS010000453.1 coordinate 2,014, forward strand.
ACAAAGTGGCCAAGGAGTAACTTTTATTTACACCAATCCTGCGGAGCAAAAGTTGACCATTGAAAAAAACAAAAAGTACCGTTTAGATGTGTGGATAAAGCCGCTCACCAAAAGCAATGGTGTGGTATTTCGGGTGTATCCTGTTGTTGGTGGCTTTCGTCCGGGAACAGATATAGAAATAAATCGGCCTGCAAAACTCCTGAAACAGAAAGAATGGCAGCTACTCAGCTTCGACTTTGCAGGAATTGACTATCCGGCTGCTAAATGTTCATTTGGCGTAAACCTTGGCGATTATCTCTTAGATGAAATCAAATTATACGAAGTACATTGATTTTTAACCTTTAAATACAACCAATCATGCAACACAAACTAATCAAAAATGCATGCGTTTTAATCGCGCTTACATGTGCAACAATGACCGCTTCTGCGCAAAAAAATCTGTTAACAGCCAACCCCGGTTTTGAGTTAGGAAAAAAAGGCTGGTATTTTGATGAAAAGGCAGGCAGTGCAGCCATCGTTGCAGATGCCGCACACGAAGGAAAAAGTGGGCTTAAAATTATTTCAGCCGAAGGTGTAGGGCCCAAACAAATTTTTAGTGAACCCGTAGCACAGCCCTTAACTATTGAAGCTAACAAAAAATACAAGCTAGATGTATGGGTAAAACCGTTGGTAAAAACCAGAAACCTAGAACTGAAAGTGTATGCAACTACCGGTTTCAAAGCTAGTGAAGACATTTTAGTGGTAACCAAAGGCAATAATTTCAAATTAAATGAGTGGCAATTGGTTTCATTTGATTTTGTTGGCAAAGATTATCCCAAAGCTAAGTTTTCTCTTACAGCTAATCTTGGTGAATTATTGTTAGATGAGTTCAGTTTATACGAAGTAAAATAGCGATAGTTGAAATAGCCTGTTGGTTGGTAATGCAAACTATTTCATGGTAGATATATATCATTTTATTGAAAATAATATATATTATACTTTGATTTCGTTTTGATTAAAATGTTTTGCAATGCATTCATGCCAACAGGCTATTTGACTTTTAAAGCAATCACTTAATTATGAAATACAATTTTATTTTTTCCGCCATAATAATGGCAATCGCTCAATTAGCTCATGCCCAACCACCTGCCAATAAAGGATATAAATTATTGTTCAATGAGTCGTTTAGTGGCAACACTATCAATGAAGAACATTGGCGCTATCGCTTAGATAGAAGAACTGGTTACGGTTATATGAATGGATTGAATATTAAAGAAGCTGTTTACGTAAAAGATAGTGCCCTGCACATTGTTGCCAAGCACGAATTAATAGATGGTAAATGGGAAAATACCGGTGGCGGTATCATTTCCAAACACAATTTTGGTTATGGCTATTACGAATGCCTGTCTAAACCTTTTATGGCGGGCAAAGGGG
>JAIXOS010000322.1 GCA_027486695.1 Chitinophagaceae bacterium
CACCGCAATATGGGTTTCTTCAAATGTACAATCTTCTCCTATCCAAGCTTCACAGTCTTCGTCTTCAATCCAAATGATGACCCCTTTTTTAAATTGAACCCGTTTGTCAATGATTATTTTGTTGTTATTGCCCCTAATAAAAAAAGTTACATTATTAAAATACGAAGATTCGTCTATTTCAATTGAATTGTTATTTCCAACAATATCGAAGGAAGAATTGAATAAAAGTACGGATGGATGTATTTTTATTACATTCCCTGTTCCTTTAATTGTTTTCTTAGGGATTATGTTCTTTACATTGCTACCACTTTTCAAGACTCTGAAAAGTTTATTTATCATCGGTTGATTTTTTACAATTTGTTTTAGTTTTTCTTTCATGATTGTTGGCTTGTAAATAAATGAATTCCAAAAACGCAAAACTAGAGTCGGTAACATTATTTGTTAAATGTCCACAACAATAGCTTCTGAATTCATGACAACAATCACATAAAGAATATTATTTGTTTTTGTTAAAAAAAGGGCATGTGAAGTCGTTAAGACTCAATAGGAATCGTACACCCTCCAACCTGTAGCTTCGAGTGGGAAAAACCAAGAATGATAGATATTTGTATAATCAAACTGTTCAATCAGCATTTTCAAATCTGGAATTCTCCGTTTAAAAGTCATCTTATTGGGAGCTAGCGATACTACCCAAGCTGCAAAACATGCCTGACGAACTGCGTGATCTTCTCGTCCACGACGGGTATCTACAATAAGGGTAAATTGTTTAACAGCTAAATCTTGGCTCTCATTTTCTGTTAATTGGGGCTTCCACAATTCATTTAGCTTCCTCCAATTAATGTCAAAAACAGAAGTGTCATTTCTTTTCAATTTGAAGCCCATGCCAACAAAATTAAATGCACTATTTGCAGTTAATTCTAGCCCTTGACCATAACCACTTTTAATAATAGAATCTGTTTCTATTTCCCATAAAAGCCTCTGACAACCAATTGTAACAGCTCGTACCCACCAAGAGCCTACTACAGCGTTGGAGGCAAATCCTTTGGTGGCCACTTCTAATCTAGACAATTTAGGATTGCCACCTTTTTCATAAAGCATTCTTTGGTACAATTTGTTCCAATATTCGTCTTTAGTTATTTCATAACAAATTTTACATACAAGTAACAAACGAGGAGCTTGGTAGTCGAACGAAATAAAAGTTCCCCGTCTATTGAAGGGTGGATCGGAAGGTAAAAACCAATTAAGTGCCACGATGGCTTTTGAAACTTCAACAATTTTGTTTTCAATGGTTTTTCTCTCAGCAGCATCCGGGATACTTGTTTGTAAATAACGCCACATGCCATAATACCACCCCCCGGCTTGATCATCACTACCCATTAAATAATATCCTGTTCCATCTTTTCCCACCCCTCTAGCAATCATGCCTGGTACGGGACTTACGGTGGAAAGATACATAAGACCTTGTGCTATTTTTTTTACTTTAAGTGCATCTTCGGTTTTTTGGGTATGTTCCCATCTTTTTATAATGCCGTCAATATACATGCCGCCATACATAGCGCCGTTTTCTAGTGGTGTATTCCAACCCAGAGCATTGGGTTTACCAGCTAGTAATTCCTCGGCAGTTGGATAAATTACTGTGCCGTCTAAATCCGTATATTCATACATGATTCCCCACGGGTCTATAAAACGCCGCCAAATTTCATTATTCATAATGTCCAATTGTTTTGGAGTAGTTAACGGGGCAGATACTTGAGCCAAAGAACAAATTGAAGACAATAGTGTTATTACAAACAGTATTTTTTTAAGGCCACTTAAATGCATGTTTTTGCCTTTTTAATGAAATGAATATTTTATCTTCGTAAAGATACGCGCAAAACTCGTGATTTTTCTTTTTGGAGGATGATTTGAATATCTTTACAACCACATGCAGGTAAAAATTTCTCCTGTGTGTTCAATTATAGTTAACATGAAATTCATTATTTCAGCAGTAATTTTCCTTACAGTTTCTATTTCTTGTGCCAAAAGTCAACAATGGAACAAACTCGATGATGGAAAAACGAAGTTTAATGGTGCTGCAAAGGCTTCCTATTGCGATTCAAAAGGTAATTTATACATTGGTGGTTTTTTTACAAACGATAGCGGAAATTATTATGTAGCAAAGTGGGATGAAACTGGTTGGTCAGAATTGGGAGGCTTCAACAGCTTACAAGCAACCGGCTGCATACTAACAATTACAGGCGATAATGATGGAAACATATTTGCTGCCGGTAATTTTAGAAACAAAGATCGATTTTATCCTTACGTAGCAAAGTGGGATGGTGTTAAATGGTCGGAAGTGGGTAAGGAATTTACACTGAATGCCAATTGGAATATAAAATCAATTAGTCTTGACAAAGAAGGTAATATATATGCTGTAGGAGGCTTTCACGATGGTGTTGGAAAGTTTGTTGCACAATGGCAAAAAAGAACCAATAGATGGGTGATTGTAAGAAACAGAACCTCTAGGGGAATACAAAATAAAGCATCGATATCTTCAATCATCAGCTCCGAAAGTGGCGTTTTATTTGTAGGTGGCATTACTGATACGCTTGGAAAACAAACTATCATGCAATGGAAGGATACAAATTGGACCATTTTAGGCAATGAAATGGGATTAAAAGCAAATGCCTCTATTGAAACAGTTTGTAGAACAGCTAATGGGCATCTTTATGCTGCCGGAACTTTTACAAATGGGGTTGACTCTGTAAGTGGCAACCCATACGTAGCACATTGGGATGGGCAACAGTGGCAAGAACTGAAAGGTACAGATACCAACTTTTTATTCAATGCACCCATTTATTCTTTATACTACGACAATACTACCGCCAATTTATACGCTGCAGGAGAATTTGATTACCATGCGGATGGCGGTCGTTATAAGTATATTGCAAAATGGAATGGTATCAAATGGGTAGAATTAGGTATTGAGGGTGATTTTTTGAGAGCAAACAGTACAATAGAGACCGTGTTTGGGGGCAATGATGGAAGTGTTTATGCAGGAGGATGGCTTAATGACGGCAGTGAATATTTCGTTGCAAAATACAGTGTTGTTGTTTTAGATGTTAAAATAAAAAAATTTAAACAAGTTCCTTATTACAATCATATTGCCCTTTCATGGCAAACAATGGAAGAAAAAAATGTATCGCAAATGCACCTTGAAAGAAGTTTGGATGGTTCAATATTTAATAGCATCAAGATAATTGAACCACAAAAAAGAGCTTTCAATACTTATGTGCACAAGGATTTTAATATTTATCCTGATGTAGATAATTATTACTATAGAATTAAAGTGTTAAACAAAGACGGCTCTTTTTCTTACAGCGAAACAATTGTAGCAACAATCAGAAATCAAGATAGTATCAAACTAATTGGTAACCCAATTGTGAATGGCGAACTTAAAATAGATATTTTTTCTACAGCGTTTAAAAAAACACATGTAAGTGTAGTGGGTATACTAGGTGAAGTGTTATTTACTACAAAACTACAACTTAGTCGGGGTATGAATCACCATAAAATACCTACATCACAGCTAAAAAAAGGTACTTATTTGATACGATTTGACAATTTAAATGTACCTCCTCAGCTTTTCATTGTTAATTAAGTTATTTGCTTTTACAGCTCCCAAACTGCCTTTCTTTTTTTCAACCATACTGAATGCAGGAAACAGGTTTACGAGCTAAAGAGGGAAAAAGCTACACTAAGTATATAGCTATAGCTATACCGAAAGAAACGGTTATTTAACTGCTAAGCTAGTTAAACATTAATAGATATTTGTAAGTTTAATGTAATAATTGAATATCTTCGAAAAAAGAATAATTTCGAATTAATGAATTGTTTAATAGTTGACGACAATAAAATTGCCAGAACCACTATGAAGCAACTGGCTAGCCAAGTAAATGATATTACCGTAATTGGTGAATGTGCTAATGCAATGGATGCCTATAATTTATTGCAGCACCAGTCGGTTGATTTAGTATTGCTAGATATTGAAATGCCAAGCATGACAGGTCTTGAACTGACCAAAAACTTAGCTGGTAAAAAACCTGTTATAATTTTTACTACCTCAAAAAAAGAATATGCTGTAGAAGCATTTGAATTAAACGTAGCAGATTATATTGTAAAGCCAGTTACCCCCGTTCGTTTTATACAAGCAATAGATAAAGCCAGAGAAATCATTCAAAGTAAAACAGAAGATTTCAAAGTGGACAATGAAGAATTTATATTTATCAGGGATTCAAATATTGTTCGCCGACTTAAATTAGACGATATTCTCTTTATAGAAGCAATGGGCGATTACGTAAAATTATATCTACCTCAAAAATTTTATGCAATCCATACCACGCTGAAATCGGTGGAGGAAAGGTTGCCGGCTTCAAATTTTATTAGGGTGCATCGTTCTTATATTGCTGCTGTTAATAAAATTGATACCATACAGGATGGGGGATTGGTAATTAATGGTAAATCAGTGCCAGTAGCAGATGCTTATCGAGCCACTTTAAACAAAAAGATGAGGGTTCTTTAGAATTCCTATCGATTGTTTTACTTATCTGTCTTGTCTATTCTACACTTTTTTAGGTTTCTTTCCTTACTGGTTTTACAATGCAATAGAAAACGAGTGCATAATTGAGTTAAATCAGTTCTCTGTTCATATTTGTATAAGTAGTAAGTTTTGGATAATCGGCCTGATTTCCATTCCGCCTTTTTTTAATCTTTACATACTTGAAATGTGGATGGCTATTTTTTATATGTAATAATCAAAAATGAATAACACAGGTGTGCCTAGAATTTAAATAAGCATGTTTCATGGAAAACTATATAAGCCATATTGTTTTTTACTTGTGAGGGTCTTTTCTAGGTATCGGCATTTTTATTTTTTAAAATGATTAATCAAAACACCAATTTGCTACAGCCGGTTTTTATGTTCATCTAGCTTTTATCTAGTATAGTTTGTTTTATTTTTTTTGAGAATATCTTAAAATTTCCTCCAACCACAGAAAAAAGAATTTAAAACTAATTTAGCCTAAATCAATCAGCCATGAAAGGGAACAAAATAATCTACTATATTTTGGTGGCATTTATTGCCTTTACGCTCTTGTTGATTTTTATTCAGTATAACTCAGCCAAAAACATTGAAAATCTTATTGCAGCTAATGAGGAGATGTCGAATGAGTTTAATGTAAGTGCAGAATTGAATGGAGTGGAAAAAAACATTTTAACAATAGAAAGCAAAGTCAGGGGTTTCATTACAACAAAAGACTCGTCCTATATTGATGGATTGGAAGAGCGTATTAAAGATGTGAACAATAGTCTGGGAAAACTGCAAAACATATCAGAAGATGAAAATTCTATTTTGCTTATTGATGAACTGGATAAATTGATTCAACAAAAAATATTATTTAAAAGACGCATGCTTGACACGTTCAATGTAAATGGACAGTTAGCGGCAGAACGTCTTATTGCTTCAAAGTTTGGAAAAAGCTTAACGGACTCCATCGTTATCTCTATTCGCCATATAGACAGTTCCAGAAAAATATACCTGACTAATACCACTGCGTTAATTGACAAAAGTGGAAGAGGGGCTCAACAATTCAGTACCTTATTGATATTATTTGTATTGATTTCTGCGGCCGGCTTGTTCTGGTATATTATCCATATCATCAAAAAACAAATATCATTAATTCAACAATTAAATATTTCCGAAAAAAAAGTAAAGGAATCGGCAGAATTGAAAGAAAAGTTTATGGCCAATATGAGTCATGAAATTCGTACTCCAATGAATGCCATCCTCGGATTTACCAACTTATTGCAAAGGAAAAATATTGACAACGAATCAAAAGAATATGTGCAAACAATCCAAAAGTCAGGAGAAAATTTATTAACCATTATTAATGATATTCTTGACCTTTCGAAAATTGAGGCGGGAATGATGCGGATAGAATCGGCACCATTTAGTATCCGCGAATTGGTTCATTCAATTGAAACTATGTTTAGGGCAAAAGCAAATGAAAAGCAATTGAACCTTTTGGTTACCATTGATAACTCATTACCGGATATGTTGGAAGGGGATGCCACTAGGCTTACACAGATTTTAATCAATCTTATTGGTAATGCTTTAAAATTCACCAGTAAGGGTTCCATAGAAGTAAAAATCAATTGGGAAAGCACAGAAGAAAACATTATAAAAACCGCCATTACCGTAACAGATACAGGTATTGGTATTGAAAAAGATAGGTTGGATAAAATTTTTGAACGCTTTCAGCAGGCTGAAGATTCAGTTACCCGCCGTTATGGCGGAACCGGACTTGGACTTTCAATTGTTAAGGATCTTGTATTACTTCAAAATGGAAGCATTTCTGTTAATAGTGAATCAAGGAAAGGAACCTCATTCAAAATCATCATCCCTTATTTGATAGCTAAAGATGAAAATGAGGGAGCAGTTATGTTTGCAACTGAGTCTACGCTTCCATCTGATTTTGAAAAACTGCGAGTACTGGTAGCAGAGGATAACCACATTAACCAAAGCCTAATCAGGCATTTGTTTAAAGAATGGGGGCTAGATTTTGACTTAGCAACAAATGGCCGAGAAGCAATTGAAATGCTTCAATTGAACAAATATGGGTTGATACTTATGGATATTCAAATGCCGGAAATGGATGGGTACACAGCAGCACAGGAAATAAGGAGCCGGTTAAAGTTTGACATACCGATTATTGCAATGACAGCACATGCACTTGCAGGTGAAAAGGAAAAATGCTTGAGCTATGGCATGAATGACTATATTTCTAAACCAATTAGGGAAGTGCTTTTACACAAGCTAATCAAACAGTATGCACAGATAGATTTAGCCACAACTACCCATGCACCTTTATCCAATAGAAGTAAGCAATACCGGTACATTAATCTGGAATACATGAAGGAAATTAGTGGTGGTAACAAAGAATACGAAAAGACGGTAACAGAACAGTTTATAGAGGTAGTAAATGAAGAACTGCCGGCTATCGAAAAAGCATGGCAGAATCAACATTTGAGCGATTTAAAACAACTCGCCCATAATATGAAAACAACAGTATCGGTAATGGGATTGAACGAGCTGTTGCAACCTTATTTAGATGTATTGGAATACGAAAAATTGACCGATGCCTCTTTCAAGGAAAACTTTAATTACATTGCAAATATATTAAATTCATCGGTGTTGGAAGCTAGGCATTTTTATGCAACATGTTAATTTACCAAACGGACTACTGTTTTTGCCTGTTCAGCTATTTTGTAGCCTCTTATTCCATAATCAGGGTACTTTTAAATGCTTTTATCCTGATTCTACAATTTTACTACTAAATTTCAAAAATGGAAAATAAAAAACACTTAGGCCATTTCATGTCAATCTTTACACATCCCCGTGTATTGGTGTTTTTTATAATTGGCATTACAGTGATTTTTCTAACCTTTTTAACCAATAATAATGCAATTGAAATTGTAATTTCAGGTTTTGCTTCTGTATTTATTGGTATTGCTGTTAATAATTTCACTTCTTTTGAAACCCATATTAAAGACGAAGAAAAAATAAAACGAAAGATATCACACTCACTTAAAGTGATGGAAATAACCAAGTCAAGGATAAAGCTCATACACGCAGAGCTGAACATACAAAGCGTTACTAAAACCAAAGAACAGTTGGCTGAATTGGAACAAATTATTGTCCTAAGCATGGCACTCATCAAAGATGAAGAAACCCTGAGCTGACCCTTGTATACCAAACGTTTGGTTTTGCCTTTTAGCCCGCTTGTAACTCCTTACTCTTTTCATAATAATAATGCAGTAAATAACGCAACTGCTTAATGGGCTAAAGAAAGCACTAACCTGATTTTATTATGCGTAACTCTAAACAAGTGTTTTAAACAAACAGTCAATTGAAGTGGAGAACATTTTAGTAGATAGGCCTGCACTTCATTTTGTAACCATCCTATTGATACAAATATTGCCAAGAGTAATAAAACTTTGACAGCAGGTTTCTAGCACATTGACTGTATAACAATGTCGCCTAGCTCCATTGATGGGTTTAACAGCAAAGCCACCCCAAGCGCAAACCTTTTTTCAAGAAAAAATTCAAACTAGCTTTTGGTCAGTTATAGGTCAAAGCTGCATAGGTTATATCAGTATAGTACTTGTTCGGCGATGCGTGCCATAATGTGCTATACTAACTTATAAAAAACAGTACTTCCTATTTATATCCTTTAGATCTACACTATTTTTTTGCAAAAAAATCAATCCTGCAACATACCACCGACCGATTTTGCCTTTTCAACGATTGATATTTCTACCCGCATTTGTTGACTATAGCTTTGTACCCATCAACCCAATTATTATCATCAAAATCAAAAAAATGAAAAGTCTTAAAACAGTTGCTATTACACTTTGTGCCGGAATTATGCTTGTTTCCTGCGCGGGCAAAAAAAAAGAAGCAGAAAAAACAACAGTATCAAAAACTGAAGTTAAATCAACACCTATTACAATCAATACGCCGGATGAAGCCTTGGCTGAACTAAAAGCGGGAAACCAGCGATTTTTTGAAGGTAAATTAGTCAACACCAATTACAAAGCGGAAATTGAAGAAACGAAAGATGGTCAACATCCACACTCTATCATTCTCAGTTGTATCGATTCTAGAGTGCCACCAGAAATTATTTTTGATCAAGGCATCGGACATATTTTTGTTGCTAGAGTAGCAGGGAACATTATTGATCCAAACGAATTGGGTAGCCTAGAGTTTGCCACTGCTGCAAAGCATTCAAAACTAATTGTAGTGTTGGGCCACAGTAAATGTGGTGCAATAGAAGGAGCGGTAAATGATGTTAAACTTGGCAACCTCACACAATTGCTTACACAAATAAAACCAGCCATTGTTGGAGACAGTACCAACAAGCCCATGATGATGGAGCAAACAACTAAAAAGAATATAGCGCTCACAATAGCTAAAATCCTTAAAGAAAGTCCAACTATTAACGCACTTGTTAAAGAAGGAAAAGTGAAGATTGTGGGAGCTTATGATGATATTACTACAGGTAAGGTCGCCTTTCTCTAAATCCCATTGTACAAACCGAATAAGCACAATTTTTAACAACAAAAGGGGTGCAACAAAACCCATTTCACAATTTGAGGAAGTTGCACTCTACCTTTAAATTATTATTTTATGTATAAGAACATAAGCAAATTTCTAATAATTAATGTTTTGGTATCAGCTATTTCAATGAACAGCTTTGCGCAAACTAAACATACTAGCAACGGCGATATTTGGCTGCATTATTTTGGTAAAAATATGCTGACAAAAAAATTATCTTTCACCTTTGAAGGCACCTTCCGGTTTGCTAATGGATTTTCGGAAAAGCAGCAATATTTTGTTCGGCCTTCACTCGATTACCAATTAACCAAGCATATGGTGGGAAGCATTGGATATTCCCATTACTTAACTTATGTATACGGCAACCCCGCTATAAACAAAATTCCGATTCCGGAAAATCACTTATGGTTACAGGCCCAGTTTACCCATCAGTTTGGTGACTTGAAAGTTACCAATAGATTGCGAGACGAAATTCGCTATGTTGGAGTTGCCGTTAAAGATGCTAATGGAGAATATGATATTGACAGATATGTTAATAGAAACAGATTCCGCTATATGCTTTTATTCAATTATCCGATTATAAAGGATGAAAAGAAAGCTACAAAACTCTTTGGAATTTTAGGAGATGAGGCGTTTTTGAATATAGGTTCAATTGCTTCAACACCCAATGTAGACAAAAATGTAGGAGCAACTTTGTTCAATCAAAACCGGCTTATTGGAGGTTTTGGATACAATTTCAACCCACATAACCAGGTACAGTTGAGTTTTATCAATCAAAACATCTGGAATTTTAGCAACACTATTGAAGAAAGCAATCCAACTGTACGATTATCCTATTACACCAATCTTTCGTTCGCGAAAAAAAATAAACACACTTAAAAGCGGTTTGAGTTAATTGTTCTGCATGGATGATGGATTTTTTTAAGTGATCCGAGGCTGATTTTGTAGCCATGGTGTAAACGCCTAAGGCGAAAAATTCAGCAAAGTTGCACCAGACAAAATGCTATCGGGAATATCAAATAAAAAATTCAAACAGCTGCTGAAAGATATTTCAAGTAAACAAGGTGTTTGGAGCCGATTTTGTAGTTGATATATCTTGAATAAATCACCTAAAAATATAAATAATAATAGCGTACTAAAACAAAATCAGTAGAATGGCGTGGGGGGAATTTTAAAATACACCCATTTTTTATTTTGTTTTATTGTTAATAAGAAATTGCAGGAACCTTTTGAAAATGATGGCCTGCAATTTCTTACCGGTTTCAGCATTTTCTAATGCTGCGCATTCAAAATAGTCGCTTTTGCATATTTACTTGCTTTTGATAAGCGTTATGTTGGATTTTTTATATAATAACATTCAGGAGTTCTTCCGAAATATAAAATTGTTTAAACAGCAAACATCCGTGCGAGCAAGGTTTTTGAAATTTTAAAATATTTAATGGGTCACTTTGCCTTGATGTAATATTTAGATAAAAGAAATTTATGAAAGGTATCATTGTCTATTTACTGCTTGTTCTAGCGGCAAGTGCCAACTGTAAGCTCTTTGCCCAACCTATTCATTCTTTAAATGGAACAGTGGTTGATAAAAACACTAAACAACCAGTATCGGGAGCTTCCATTTCTATCCCAGATTTGCACAGTACGGTAATATCAGACACCAATGGAAAGTTTAGATTCAATATTCTACCTCCTGCTTCTTACGAAGTGCAGGTTTCTATGGTTGGATACAAACCAAAAACTCAATTGATAACAATTAATGGAGCTACAACTATTAATTTTGAATTAGATGCTACCAGCACAGAGCTTACTGAAGTAGTTATTACTGGTAACACTAAATCTACTCAAATTAAAAAATCGCCTTTACCAATTATAGCAATCAATAAGGATTATTTGACCACAAACATTTCTACCAATGTAATTGATGCTATTGCAACATTGCCTGGTGTATCAGCTGTTACAACAGGCCCCAATGTTTCAAAACCTTATATAAGAGGTTTGGGTTATAATAGAATGTTAACGCTATTTGATGGAGTAAGACAAGAAGGGCAACAATGGGGCGATGAGCACGGTATTGAAATAGATAAATACCTTATAGACCGTATAGAAGTAGTAAAAGGGCCAGCCAGTTTAGTGTATGGTTCAGATGCTTTGGCTGGTGTTGTAAACCTTATTCCTAGCCAGCCAGAACACTTAAATAAAATTTCAGGGAATGCCACAACAGAATATCAAACCAACAATGGCATGTATGGAGGGTCAATTTTTTTAACGGGTAATAAAAATGGTTTAGAGTGGGGAGGAAGACTTTCAACAAGATCAGCCACCAATTTTCAAAATTCGGTAGATGGCAGGGTTTACAACACAGGCTTTAAAGAAACAGCTGCAAATGCATTTGTGGGGTTACATAAAAAATGGGGTTATTCTCATTTGAACTTATCCTTGTATGATAACAAACAAGAAATACCCGATGGAAGCAGAGATTCATTAACAAGAAAATTCACCAAACAAATTACAGAAGCTGATACGATTAGACCCATAGTTAGTGATGAAGACTTAAAATCATATACCATTACCCCATTGCATCAAAATGTACAGCATTACAGGGCTTTTCTTAAAAATATTTTCTTTTTGGGTAACAGCAGATTAAGTGTAAACTTAGGTTATCAACGCAGCGTAAGAAGAGAGTATAGTCATCCAGAAGCACCTTACTTGGCAACACCAGGTTTAGATCTTCAGCTTAATACATTTAATTACGATTTAAAATATTTTTTACCCGAGTACAACAAATGGGCTATTGTAGTAGGTACAAATGGAATGAATCAAACAAACAATGTAACCAATGGAACAGAGTTTGTAATCCCATCTTATAAGCAATTTGACTTTGGTGGTTTTACAACTATAAAAAAGGATTTTGGAAAGCTAAATTTAACTGGAGGCCTGCGTTACGATATTCGTAGTTTTTCAAATGATGAGCTCTATACCAAACCCAATGCAGTTAGCGGTTTCGACCAACCTGTAACAGGTGCAGATACTGTGGGTGCAGACAAACCTTTTTCCAAATATTCAAAAACGTTTAACGGATTTTCGGGTAGTATAGGTTTGGCTTATGCTGTTAATGATGCTTTTACACTTAAAGTAAATATAGCAAGAGGATATAGAGCCCCTAATATCTCAGAAATTTCAGCAAATGGAGTACACCCTGGTACAGGGTTTTATCAAATAGGCAACGATAATTTTAAGCCCGAATTTAGCTTGCAAGGTGATGTAGGATTTTTATATAGTTCTAAGATAGTAAATGTAGGTGCAAGCGTATTTATCAATCAAATTGATAATTATATTTATAATGCCAAACTTTTAAATCCCAATGGTACTGATTTATTAACAAATAGTGGAGTACAAGATTATCCAACCTATAAGTATCTGCAAGGTAAAGTAGTGTTATATGGAGCTGAGGCTAATATAGATTTTCATTTATTAAAACCTCTACATTTTGAAAATACATTTTCCGCAACCTATGGCAATAATGAAAGTTATACAGGAATAGAAAAAAATGCCACCAATCAATACGTTCCTTTTATGCCACCAATAAGATACATGGGAGAACTACGTTATGATATCGCGGCAAAAAGTAAACTACTAACCAACAGCTTTATTAAACTACAAGTAAATTCAACTGCCAGTCAAAACAGGGCTTTTACTTACAACAACACAGAAACAGTAACAAATGGTTATATTTTAATAAATCTTGGAGCTGGTACAGGCTTTAAAAACGAAAAGGGTAAAACGCTGATTAATCTTTATCTACTTGCCAATAATGTGTTCGATATAGCTTATCAAGATCATTTGAGTAGGCTTAAATACTTCGAACAATACAGCGCGTCTCCCAATGGTAGGTTAGGAATTTACAATATGGGCAGAAATATTGCTTTTAAAATGGTCATTCCTTTCTAATGTCGGCGTTGATATTTCATTGATTGTAGAAGCTGTTTGAATTAATTGCTTAGCATGGATGATGGATATTCTTTTGACCGAATCGAGGCGGATTTTAGAAGTAATGGACAAAATGTAGGCTGTTTATTAGATGTTCAGTTCAAGTGGACAAAATGTAGGCTGTTTATTTTTTCATGATAGTTCGTTTTTTATCATGTTAGTTTAGGTTTGTTTTATCAAGCAAAAAGGAAGTAGGCTCTGCTGGA
>JAIXOS010000037.1 GCA_027486695.1 Chitinophagaceae bacterium
AAAAAACCAAAAAAGCGTTAATTCAACAAGTATTTATCCGTAATAAAGCACAGTTACTTTAATATTACAAATCAATTGTGGCTGATCCAATGCAAAAAATTTTATTTATCATATTGGTAATGTGTGTACTGAACAAACCTTGCTATGCACAATTTATAACCATTAGCGGTACCGTATACGATATTAGTGCACGTAAACCCCTAGAGGCTGTAGCGGTAATTAGCACGGCAGGGCGCGGCACAGTTTCGGACTCACTTGGTCGTTATAGCCTTACAGTACGCAAATCTGATTCGATCTATTTTACGTTGTTCAATAAAAGTACTATGCGCTATGCCGTAGATACCATTAGCAATCCCAGCAATTTTGATATTAGTTTGCATGTACATGCCGCACTACTTCCCGAAGTAAAAGTAAGAAGCCATAACTACCGGCTCGACTCTCTAGAAAATAGGCGTGACTATGCCAAATATTTCGACTTTAAAAAACCGGGGCTTCGTTTAAGTACCAACCCCACTTATTCGCCGGGTGGCGTAACAGTAGGCCTCGACCTAAATGAGTTTATTAATATGTTTCGGTTTAAACGAAATAGAAATTTGGCTTTTTTACAAAATCGATTGTTGCAACAGGAACAGGATCGCTATATTAATCATCGGTTCACCAAATTATTGGTGCGCAAACTCACCAAACTAAGCTCGCCCGAAATAGATACCTTCATGCTTAAATACCGGCCTAGTTATGAGCTTTTACAATCGCTAAATGATTTAGAACTTGGCCAATACATCCAATATAGCTACGGCAATTACAAAGCATGGAAACATAGAGGCGCATTGCGCAAACACGATGAATAAAAAACGCTACTGCTGTTCCCGACTATATAATTCGGCAAACTGTACCAAAACTGAATGGGTATCTTTATTTTTACATCGCAAAATATACAGCATCCCCTACTTATCATACCTTGCTGTACATCTTGTGCTACAAATTACCATCAATGAAATACGCTGCCCTACTTTACTTATATCCCCTATTCTTGCTTACCGCTTGTAACAGTTTAGATATTTATGAAAAACAAACCACCTTTCCACAACACGAATGGAAAGGCAATGAGCCGCAATCCTATCAATTCAATATCACCGACACTGTTAGTAAATACCACATTTATGTAGTACTTAGACATAGCGATGCCTACCGATACAACAACCTTTGGCTAAATATTACTACCTCAGCACCCAATGCTACACCCGTAACCCAACAATTAGAGTTGCTTTTAGCCAACAACAAAAAGGGATGGCTAGGCACTGGTATCGACGATATTTTTGACCACCGCATTCGCATTACACAACAGGCTGTAAAATTGAAAAAAGGAACTTATCGGTTTGTATTGCAACACACCATGCGCGAGGAGCCTTTGCAATACCTTTTTGGCGCAGGCATTAGGGTAGAAAAATCAACACTATGATTGCCGAAAAACATAGGTGGGTCATCGTATCTATTGTGTATTGGGTGTTATTGTCGTACATGATTGCAGCACTTATATGGTGGTTTATAGCTTTACAAAATCAAAACAACAATACGGCCATACTACTGCGCAACGAGCTAAAACAAGACCATCCGCAATATCTTGAACAAATTGCCAAAATAGAAGCCGCACGCAATCGAAAAACGGCACAATATATTGGTGAAGGCGCTACCTTTTTAGCCCTAATTCTGATTGGTGCCGTGTTTGTATTTAGGGCTACACGTAAGCAACTGCGAAGCAAGCAACAACAGCAAAATTTCATGATGGCCGTTACACACGAACTCAAAACACCTATTGCTGTAACCAAACTTAATTTGGAAACGCTCCAACGCAGAAAATTAACTCCCGAACAACAAAATAAATTAATCAACAATACCCTAAGCGAAGCCGACCGTTTGAACACGTTGTGCAACAACATATTACTTGCAGCACAACTTGATGCCGGAAAATTTGCCACCCAACAACACGAATTGAACTTTAGCGAACTAACCGAAAGTTGTGTTGACGAATTTGCCAACCGCTTTACAGACCGTACTATAAACAGCCATATTGAAGAGGGAATTTACATGATTGCCGAGCCAATGCAATTACAAATGCTTATCAATAATTTAATTGATAATGCGCTGAAATATTCGCCTAAAAATCAACCTATTCAAATACAGTTGGTACAACAACAGCAAAAAGCCTTATTAAGTTTTACTGATTGTGGCAACGGAATACCTGATGATGAAAAAAAACGCGTATTCGATAAGTTTTACCGAACAGGACAAGAAAATACCCGCAATACAAAAGGAACCGGATTGGGCTTATATTTATGTAAAAAAATTGTCAAAAACCACAAAGGAAGCATTACCATTACCAATAATGTACCGAATGGATGTATTTTCAACGTGGTATTTTCAGCATCCTAACTGCACCACCTAATAAACAATGCAATGAAAGAAAACAAAGGCAATATTTTATTGGTAGAAGACGAAGAGAACTTACACGAAGCCTTAAAACTAAACTTAGAAATAGAGGGGTACGAAGTAAGCAGTGCTTTTGATGGTAATGAAGCACTAAAAGCCGTAGCCAATGAATATTTTGATTTGATTGTTTTAGATGTTATGCTACCCGGTATCGATGGCATTCAGGTGGCGGAGAGTATTCGTATTGGCAATTTAGAAACCCCCATTTTAATGTTGAGTGCCAAAAATGCAAGTGCCGACAGAATTTTAGGGCTAAAAAAAGGCGCTGACGACTACCTTACGAAGCCATTTAATTTGGAAGAACTATTGTTGCGCGTAGAAAAACTCATTGTTAAAAACAAAAAAATACAAGTTAAAGAAAGTATTGGCGACAGCTACTCTTTTGGTGGCAACACCATTTTATTCAATGCCCAAGAGGCCGTTAATCATGCAGGAGAAAAAATTGAGCTCAGCAAAAAAGAGGCCATGCTTTTAAAACTATTAATTGAAAACAAAGGGGATGTTACCACGCGCGAAAAAATTTTGCAAGTAGTTTGGGGGTATAATGTATATCCCACTACTCGTACAATTGATAATTTTATCCTCAATTTTCGAAAATATTTTGAGCAAGATAGCAGACATCCCCTACATTTTCACTCAGTGAGAGGTGTGGGTTATAAATACATTGATTGATTATTTCTTTCAATATATTTTTATCTAAATAGCAATTGTTACTGTCTCAACTGAACTAGTAAAGCAACAATTGATTGATGAAAGTTATCCGAAACTGGTGCGTACAAAGCCTCATTTGCTTGTGTAATAATTGTTTGAGCCGTAGCCGAAGGCGACATTAACTGCCAATTTTCCGCTATTGCTATGGCTTGTTTGTACCAAGCATCATTAATGTTGGGCGCTTGAATCAAAATGGTTATTTGTTCTTGCAATTGTTGTAGAGATGCCAAAGTTGGATGATCCTGATGTTGTATGTGGCTAACAGGATCTATTTCAATTGATGTTGGTTCTTTTTTGGGTATTTGTTTGTTTCGCCTCAACAACATTACAACCATTACTATTAAAGCAAGTAGTGGTACAATCCAAATATATTTTCGTGGGCTAATCGTGTTTTCTTGCCCTATTGTTACTTGTTGTTCGTTCACACCTGCTTCTGTAACTTGTATTTCAATCGGTTCTGTTTGAATAGTCTTGTATTGTTGAAGCGCGGGATCGAAAAAAGTATAAATGATTGGCGGAATATGGATAGTACCCGTTTTGGTGGTAGAAAATGGAACCGTAAACACCACTTTTCCTGCAATTGGATAATCGTTGGTATTAATTTCAGTAGCAGTTGCATGCTCAAAAAAATGAATACTAGTGGGCCATTTTATGGTGGGCAATTCAACAGAAGCAAAATTACCCTGCCCACTAATGGTAATTTCTAAACGGTTGTTGCTATTAACTGTATCGTTTCGCTTAGTAACTCCGGCACGAATAGTAAAATTGCCCACACCTCCATTGAATGAATTTGCGGCTCCCTGCTTTGGCAACGGGAGCACCTGCAAAGTGGGTTTATTACTTGTTATAAGCACTTGTTTGTGAATATCGGGGAGGGCATTTTGCTTTAGCGCTAGTGGGGAGTAAAAATCAATGGCATTGTCTACTACAGCCGCATCTAAGGTTAAACTACCGTCACGTAGCGGTACAATAATCACTTTTCTAATTTCATAGGTTTTATAATACAACGCCCCTAATTGAACAATACGGGGCAACGTGTCGCCCGAAGTAAGTTCATAAACGGTACAGCCACTAAATGTGGGCTGCGTTGCCACTTTGGATTGGGAATTGAGCCGGGTATACAACAAATAGGTTACCAATATAGGCTCACCAACTGTACAAGTGTTTTTATTGAAAAATGCCTTTACAAAAAGGTTTTGTTGTATTTTTTGGTCTATGTTTTCGTTTGGCCGCAACACACTATTGGTGTATGCAATTTCTGCGTCTACTTTATCACTCAACATCCGATCGGTTTGCGCCCTTAATACACCCACAGTTGCACAACTGTAGACTAAAAAGCAATACATCAATAGTTGTAAAGGAGCATTTCCGTTTTTCATGCAATTAAAAATAAATCACCTATAGCATTTAGCCAAGTAATTTAATGCCAATCGTAGTACCAATAGCCTCGTAAAGTAAGACTAAAGTGCGAAATGTTTATTTTATGGGAGTGCCCTGCTAATTTTCCAACAACACCTGCGCAATGCAGCAATTGCAGTAAGTTTGTTAATAAACTTTTTTATACATGAGCCTCCACTCCATTACCGATTTCTTGTTACCCATCAGCAAAGATGTAATTAGCAACGACGAAGGTTACAAAGACACTCAATTGGGGAAACACATTCTTACCTATGAAGAAGAAAATGTATTTCCCGACATCGCAGCTGCCGATTTAATTTTGGTGGGCTGTGGCGAAATGCGTGGAGCGGGTCTTGGCACCAACAATTACCAATCTGCCGACACTATCAGGTCGGCCTATTATGGTTTATTTCACTGGCACAAGGAGGTAGTGGTGGCCGATGCAGGAAATATCAAAACCGGCTCCACGCTAAAAGATAGCTATGCCGCTATTAGAAGTGTTGTGGGTGAATTGGTAGGAAAAGGTAAAAAAGTAGTTTTGATAGGCGGCAGCCACGACATTACGCTTGCTCAATACGATGTTTATGCACATACCGATACGATTATTGAAGCTACTTGCGTAGATGCCAAAATAGATTTAAACATGGATAGCATTTTACCAGCCGATAACTTTTTAATGGAAATGCTAACCAATATGCCCAATTACATTAAACATTACAATCACATTGGTTTTCAGAGCTACTTTGTGCATCCTCACATGCTAGAAACAATAGATAAACTACGCTTTGACTGTTACCGGGTTGGAAAAGTAAAGGAACATTTAGAAGAAATGGAGCCCGCCATTCGCAATAGTCATTTATTTAGCTTTGATATATCCGCAATTCAGCATGCACATGCTCCTGCCAATAGATGTAGTCCAAATGGCTTTACCGGCGAAGAAGCATGCGTACTGATGCAGTACGCGGGCATGAGTAACCATACGAGTACGATTGGACTTTATGGATATATAGCCAAATACGATGTACACGACCTCACTGCCAAACAAATTAGCCATATGCTTTGGTATGTTATGGATGGCATACACAAAGGAAAACAAGAAGCGGCCATTTCCGACAGAGCTAGTTTTAAAGAATTCAACTTAGCATTTGCCGAGGTGGAAACCACCTTTTTACAAAGCAAAAAAACCGGAAGGTGGTGGATGCGCATGCCAGATGACCATTTTGTTGCTTGCAGCAAATTTGATTACTTAATTGCTAGCAACAACGAAATACCCGAAAGATGGATGCGTACAATGGAACGCAATTAAGAAACTATAAGTAATGTAAACCTAATTTGTCCGCAAAAAACAAACAGCTTTATGCAACTACGTTCAGTTACCTACATTTTGCTGCTTTGTGTAGCTTATCATATAACCGGATGTAGGCTTTTGCATAAAACACGTAACCCCAACCTACCGGCCACAACAATTGCCGCTCCTGACAAGTTACCGGAAGCCAACACTGCAAGCACCGGCATTCCTGATTCTAACAATAGTATATCTCAAATGGTGCAGAAATATCTATTTGCGCAACAGCAATTAGCCAATGCACATGTAGGTATTGCCATCTTTCATCCAAAAACCAATCGCTATTGGTATCAACACCAAAGCAATAAATACTTTACTCCTGCTAGCAATACCAAAATTTTCACTTGCTATGCAGCGTTACAATATTTGGGCGATAGCCTAGTTGCGTTACAATACACTCCCGGCAGCACAGTTCATGCACAAGCAACAGGTGACCCTACTTTTTTGCATCCGCTGTTTGCTTACCAACCTCTGTATGCTTTTTTGCAAAAAAATACCAACATTAAACTATCCAACACCAATTGGCAATGCGAAGCATTGGGTAAGGGCTGGGCATGGGACGACTATAGAAATGATTTTATGCCGGAACGCAGCATTCTTCCGGTTTATGGCAATGTAGCCAACTTGCAAATAGTAAACAAACAATTACGCTGTATTCCATCGTTGCCGTTAGCAGCAGCAGACAGTAGCGCAACTTTCCTACCCTCCGAAATGCATTTGTACAAGTTTTATCGACAGCTGCACCAAAATCAATTGCTATGGCAAAAAAACAACAAGCCCTTTACTGCCACCACTTTACCCTTTATTACCTCCTTAGCCAATAGCGTTGCTTTTTTACAGGATACATTACCCAATACCCGTTTTAGTATTACTTCCTCATCGGGTAACTATTCACATCGTTTGCATTCGCAACCTACAGATACCTTGTTGAAAATAATGATGCATCAAAGTGATAATTTTTTGGCAGAACAAACTTTGCTCATGATTAGTCAGCAGGCTTTAGGCTATATGAACGACGATGCCATTATTAAGCATTTACTCAACACCACCTTTAGCGGCTTGCCACAAGCTACCAAATGGATTGACGGAAGCGGTTTAAGCAGATATAACCTCACGACACCCGAAAATTTTATTTGGGTATTGCAACAGCAGCTCAAAAATATTTCCTGGAAGCGCATTACAAGTATCTATCCGTCGGGCAATAGCGGTACGCTAAAAAACTATTATACCCCATTTGCAAAAAACATTTATGCAAAAACAGGTACACTTAATAACCAAGTATCATTGTGCGGTTATTTAATTACTGAGAAAAAAGAAACTTTATTGTTTTCCATTTTGGTGAATAACCACGTAGGCACAGCCACCGCCATTCGTAGAGCAATAGAAACCTTGTTAACCACCATCATTAAAACCTACTAAGGGCTGTTTGAAATGAATTAACAAGTTAAGCAATTGCGCTCTTGAATCCCTCTGCGTTGAAGGTTTCACTACTTGTTGCCGGCCATTGAAACAAGTTCCCTCACTATTTCACTCAACTACATCACCTACATTAAGCACTTGAACAAATGCTACAAGAATTAAGCTTTTCCAAACATTCTGTCGAGATAATCTTCTTTAAACTCTAAATAAGTAGGACTACCCGATGGCGTAGTATTAGGAGTATTGCACTCAAACAATTGATTCACCAATACTTCCATTTCTTTAATAGACAGTACTTGTCCGGCTTTAATAGCTTGTTGTCGACTCATACACCGAACCAATTTTTCGCGACGTCCAAAACTCATTTCGCTACTAAAGTGCTTAAACTGTTCTAGTAACAGTTCAATACTATGCGCTTCATTGCCAGCCGGTACGTCGGCAGGGCAGCCTTGCAAAATAAATGAATGGTTGTTATCCGGCTCAATGGCATAGCCAATATTTTTAAGATCAGGCAACAAATCGGCTAACAATTGTGCATCGGCGGGTGCCAATTCTATAGTTATTGGAAATAAACTTTTTTGGGATGCCATTTGCATTCCGTGTGCCGATACGCTATAATGTTCGTACAATATCCTTTCATGAGCTAGTTGTTGGTGTACAACCAAAAAACCGCTTTCGGTGGTTACAATGATATAAGTATTATGAATTTGTACGTAATGTGCTGAAAAATTGGTTAATAGGATATGTGTTGGCTTGGGTACTTCATAATCAAAATAGCTAGCGTTAGCCGAGGCCAAAGGCAATTGTGCTGTGGAGGAATTGGTACTTTTTTCGTTTTGATGATGGGATGAGCTGCTAAAAAATTCTTTCCAATTTTTCAACTCGCTTTTTTCAGATTTATCTATTTTATGTGCCTGATGAGGCTGTGTAAACGATTGATAGAGGGATTTTTCGGTGGTGTCATTTTTTTGGTCGTGGGTAAAAGGCTTACTTACTGCATCAAGGCCAAGTATGCTAGCATCTAAGCTAAAATCGAGGGTTGGGGAAATACTAAACTGAGCCAATGCATGCTTTACTGCTGCCTGCACAAAAGCATAAATTATTTTTTCATCCTCAAATTTTATTTCTTGTTTGGTAGGGTGTACGTTGATGTCTACTTGTGTAGGGTCTAAATCGATAAAAAGGACGTAACTAGGAAAACTGTCTTTGGCAATTAAATCGCCAAAGGCGGTGTTTACTGCATGGTTTAAATAAGCGCTTTTGATAAATCGGTTGTTAACAAAAAAGTATTGATCGCCACGCGTTTTTTTTGCCGTTTCGGGTTTACCCACAAATCCGTAAACATTCATGTAATCGGTATCTTCTTTCACACTCACCAAACGAGCGTTGTATTGGTTGCCCAAAATTTGTACAATCCGCTGCTTAATATTGCCGGCTTCGAGGTGAAATATTTGTTGACCATTGCTAGTTAGCGAAAAAAAGATATGCGGGAAAGCCATTGCCACCCGAATAAATTCATCAATAATATGACGCATTTCTACGGCATTGCTTTTTAGAAAATTGCGTCTTGCAGGCACACTAAAAAACAAATTTTTCATGCTAATACTTGTACCATTCGTATGCGCACAAGGCTGTTGTTGTGTTACAACACTATTTTCAATTGCAATAAAGGTGCCCATCGTATCTTCAACGCGCTTGGTTTTCAATTCAACCTGCGCTACCGCCGCAATACTAGCCAATGCTTCGCCCCGAAAACCCATTGTTTTGATACGAAACAAATCATCTATTTTACTTATCTTACTTGTTGCATGACGCTCAAAAGCCATTCTAGCATCTGTTTCGCTCATGCCTTTTCCATTGTCCACCACTTGAAGCAGCTGTTTGCCTGCATCGGTAACAATTAATTTAATATCGGTAGCCCCAGCGTCTACAGCATTTTCAAGTAATTCCTTTACTGCGCTTGCGGGGCGTTGAATAACTTCTCCGGCAGCTATTTGGTTAGCTATGCTATCGGGTAATAATTGAATAATATCGGCCACAAATAAAAATTCTAGTGAAACGGTAAAAGTAAGGGTGAAAAAGAAACTAGCCAACTACAAACAAAAAAGGCTGCCCTTAATAAGGCAACCTTTTTAGAAAAAAATAAAAGTAATTATACTGTATCTTTTCTACGAATTTTAATTTGAATAGCATCCGGAATAGGCGTTTCAGAAATCATGGTTAAATAACCACCACCGCCGGCTCCACTTAGCTTCCAACCGAGCGCTTTATCTTTATACAACTCTATTTGCTCAAATATTTCGGGATACGCCATATTAGGGAACATGGCTATTTGCGCTTCAAATGAGGCTTTGAAAGCAGCACCAAACGCTTTGATGTCCTTAGCCAAAATTGCATTCCAACAGTTATTAGCTGCATCGGCCAACGCTTTAGCTCCTGCCTCATCTATATGTGTATTATCCAAAACGGCATAGCTTGAATTCCGGGGACCTAAAGTCACCAAAAACAAGTGTTGTTCTATCCAACTAAGAATTTCCTCTTCATAAACAGAATCAATTTTGGTAGGCCAATAACCACCCTCATAGTGATATTTATTAAGACCTGGCATTACAATACCCAAAGCATCTTGCGAACCGGCAACCTCTACTGTTCCCGGAGGATTTTCGAATGTGAATAGAATTTTAGCTAGTTTTTCTCTATCGCCTTGAGGAATTTCTGTTTTCCACAATTCAATCGCTTTTTTACGAGTACTAGAGGACATGCCACTACGATTATTGAATTCGATAGTAGGTTCGATTGATACCGTAAGTACCGGACCTGGGTGATGCTTTGAAACAAAAGGTTGATCCAACCAACCACCGGCTAAATCTACTCTAAAAGGAATTAAGCACTCTGTACGTAAACTTGTGGTAGATCGTGTAGGTAGGTTGCCATGCGGAATGCGATGGAAAATATGGTATTCTATTCCTCTTTCTTTACAAATAGCTGCTTTTTGTGGGGTAGCGCCATCTTCATTCACCA
>JAIXOS010000480.1 GCA_027486695.1 Chitinophagaceae bacterium
ACGAGTACTTATGTCCCTAGCAAATTTACCACCGAAAGGTGGGTGGACTTCCCTAACGCAAAAAGCACTACAAGCCTACTACTAAGCCCTCAACTATGCGAAGGATTTACAATGAAGTAATTCATCTGTAACCACAACACTGCTAGCTAAAAAAGTAAGGGGTATCAAATTCTATAAACGCAATACTGCACGTATAACTGCGTATGCGAAAGAGGGGGAGAAACATAACAACTAGGCGCCGTATTTCTTGTAATATGAGTAGCCTCTGTATAAGTGTAAAAGGCAATTGTAGGTACAATTGCGACCTCTTTGGGTACAGGGCAATGAGCCGATTTTTCTGCGGCTTGGTGCTTATCCGATAATTTAACAACGGTTTGTTGGGTTTTGCAACAAGTTTTGGTTTTCTTTTTGCATTCACACAATTGGGATGCTACCAAGGCAACATCTACCGATTTTATTTTGCCTTTACAATAATGCACATTTAATACAAAGCCACTGCTCATGGCAAAGTACAAAAAGGCTAATATGCATACAAGTAAACGTTTCATGTGCGTTGTAAAGTTACAACATTATTCAACGGCCAACCTACATTTTAACATTCGGGTATCATCCTATGATAAATGAAAATAGCCACAAAGAAATACATGCAACTAGGCCACTTGTTGCCGCCCGATAGGTTCATCAATTAATAAAAGTCCACCAAATGCCCATTCTAAACCACATACCCTGCATAGGATAGTTTTGAGCTGTAAAATTGTAGGTATTACCGCCCGTTATATTAAACGTGTTGATATTTTCTAGGCGAATAAATGTTTTAAATGTTTTAATCCGGAAGTTGAAAAACAAGTTGATATCCGGTCTGTTGCTCACCGTATATTGATTTTGATAAAAAAATTGACCACTAAAAGGCGAATAGCCATCGGCTTTATACCGAGTATAATAACGCGCTTCAATGCCTGCCGAAAGGTACAAATTGGTGTAAAAATTACCTTCAAACGCTAGTCTATTAATGCTTAATAAATGTGGCAAATTAACCGGTGCCCCTCCGGTAGTTTGTTGAAAATGTAGTTCTGTGTACCAATTCCAATATTTACTGAGCTGGAATATTTTTTGTGCACTTAAGTGCAATACATTAAACAAAGTAGCTTCTTGTTTGGCAGTAAAAAAGCTGTCCATATAGGCATAATTGCTTACCAAGTAGTACGATCCATTAACAATGAATGCTTTTTTGGGATTTTGATAAGTAGCAAACAGCCTTACTGTGTTTTCTTTAATAAAAGGCTGCGTAGTTTTTACCGGAAAATTACTCCGACTATCAAATACAAACGATGGCGTACGATTTACATTGTGCAAACCAATTTGTAAACTGCCTATGCGTTTGCTCAATTGACGCTGCAAACTTACATACGCATCGTAGTCGGCAGTATTCCAGCCATTTAAGTATAACTGTGCTTTGGCCAATACATCCCAAACATTGTTTCGGGTTCTATTTCTATATTCGCCCAATGCAATAACATTGTACCCGGTAAACGATTGTGCGGCAGCTTCGCCAAAACGACCCTGCAAGTTTTGCAATACAATTCCCGCCTTCACATATTGGTTTTGGTTCTTCTTTTCCGGATAGGAAATAACACTAAATTCATTACTTATTTGCTGCCAAGCATCTTTAAAGGCAACGGTATCGGCACTTTTGGGCAATAAATAATTAAAGTATTTACCATACAAAGTAGAGTCTGCATTTACATCTTTATACAAATAACTATTGCTTTGCCATTGTATTCGGTGCTGAAGCCTTAAACGAGGATAAAACAAATGTATGGTAACAGTATCTTTAACTATAGAATCGCGCTGCCCAAAATCGTAATGATGTTGGTACATTCCAATGGTTTCCTTATACGTATTCCCTGTTTTAACGGTGGTGTTGAACGGATTTCGGGTAAATGCCGATGCACTTCCCAATCGTGTATCTACTTCGTAAGGATCGCCAAGTGCCAAACTATCTATTTGCGAAGCGCTGCGTACGCCCCCATTTTCGGAAACACTGTGTTTATTGGTGATAAATACAAAAAAGGATTCGTATCGCTTTTTTTCCGATACATAATGTGCCGTTATGTTTAAATTGTTATGGCTTGCATTTTGTGTGCGGTATAGCCCCGGCATATTGCTAAACCGATAGTTCAAGGCTACGTTAAAATTGGGCTTGCGATTTTGCGTATGCGTAAGTCCTATTAATTGCTCCGCATTGCTGCCAAGCAAATACGTAATTTCCGAGTAAGGCCGTGTGGTTTGATAAAATCGGGCATTGTTCCACGTATGCTTGTACACATCAAACTGGTGAAAACCGGCATCAAAACCGGCTTGCAGTTTGGGTGTAAACAACAAGCTTCTATCGGCAGCACCGTAAGTTCCCATATTAATGTGTGTAAACAGCATGGGAAACCGAGCAGTAATATCGGTTATGCTACTATCTAAAGTGTGCGTACCCAACGAATCGATATGCCTATAGAAAATGGTAATAGAATCTGCATTTATATCGCGCGCTTGCAAGGAGTCTTTTTTGGCAGCTTTCATGGGAATGCCTTGCCGGTTGTATTGTACAGCCCCCCTATCAACAACATCTTGCGCAAATGTGGACAATGACCAAAACAAACTACTGTATATAAGCCATACAAATAATACCCTCATTTCATCTTGCATAAATCAATAAAAAAATAGAAACAGCGTAGCAAAAGTGCTATAACTTTTACTATTCTGTTTCTATTTGTCTCTTTTTGCCAAAAAAATTATAACTGCTGCACCAATTCTTTAAAAATCAATGTCAACTTGGGCTCTGCTTCTTTTGCAGCTTGCAATACCTCTTCGTGTGTAATCACATTTTCGTCTTCTCTAATGCCAATATCTGTTACCACACTAATGGCAAATACTTTCAACCCACAATGTACAGCCGCTATGGTTTCTTGTACCGTACTCATTCCTACAACATGACCGCCTACCGCTTTAATGAGTCGATACTCGGCTTTGGTTTCAAATGTAGGACCAGTAACCGCTACATATACTCCTTGGTGAATATCGATGTTGTTATCGCGTGCTATGGTTAAGGCCTTTTCAATAATCGCCTTACTATAAGGCTCAGTCATATCCGGAAAACGCGTACCTATTGTTTCTTCATTTTTACCAATCAATGGATTTTCTGTAAAGAAGCTAATATGATCGTTAATAATCATCAAATCGCCTACTTTGTAATCGGGATGTACCGATCCGGCAGCATTGGATAGCAGCAACGTTTCTACCCCTAACCATTTCATCAATCGTACCGGAAATACCACTTGCTGCGCCGAATACCCTTCATAAAAGTGAAATCTGCCACTCATTACAATGGCTTTTACTCCATTTAAAGTTCCCAAAATCAGTTTACCGCCATGTCCTTTTACGGTACTTACGGGAAAATGTGGAATATCTGCATACGGAATTGCTTGTTCTATTACAATTTCCTCTGTTAAATTTCCTAAGCCACTACCTAGTACAATACCCACTTTTGCCGCACGACTGCCAAATTTCGATTCTACAAACTGCGCAGTTTCTTCCAATTGCTTTAATAAACCCATAAAATTTAATTTAATTTACTATTTGTTTTACAATCTACCACTTTTTTACTTTCTAACCCAATTGTTGCACCATTCAATTAACCAAAACACAACTGCCACATCCATTTTTTCGGCTACAACGCGACCAATGTTATTTATGATGTGATCCAAGGACCAGTACTACTATTGAGCAACATGGGCGTTGGCACCATTCATCTGTACCAATACAACGCATCAGGTATCTACAAAATCTATTTCCGCTTTTGGATAAAAAAAGAAACAGCTAACATACGCTTTTATTACAACCTGCGTGGTACATTGGGAGTTGCCAAAATTCGAATGTAACAAACTCGGTGCATTTTTACCAATAAAAAAAGGGTTGCATCAATTAATTGATGCAACCCTTTGCAATAGATTGTAATGTATATTAGGCTATACGTTTTACATTAACCGCATTCAAGCCTTTACGGCCTTCCTGTACGTCAAACTCTACTTTGTCATTAGCTTCAATTTGATCGATAAGACCATTAGCATGTACAAAAGTTTCTTTGCTAGAATCATCATGCTTAATGAAACCAAATCCTTTTTCTTCGTTGAAGAACTTTACAGTTCCTGTTGTTTTTGTGCTCATTGTGTGTGTTGTAAAATAAATAATGAACGGCAAAGATACAGCTTATTGTTGGTCATTCCTAATTAAATAAATGCAAGTTGTTATAATTGCGTTAATCAAATAAGTTATTTAACGACAAGTTCCCCCAATAATGCTATCAATACTTTCTTTCAAACGCATGTACATCATACGTTTGCCTTCGCCTAAAATGTTTTTTACAAAAAATATGCACGCATACCCCCTACAATAATCAATGTAAGGCCAAGTACCAAACAATCCGGGCGAACTTACTACAGTAGCTATACCTTTATCATCGGATGTTTGTATCCAGGCACCCAAGCCATATTGAAAACCTTTGGCTACTTCCGGACTCACCATTTTCACCGTTTGGGGCACTTGATTGGTGTGCATTTCGGCAATTGCTGCTTCGCTCAATACTTGTTTTCCGTTATACATCCCTTTATTGAGTAACATGGCTAAAAAATTCATATAATCAGCTCCGGTACTGATAGCACCGCCCGACGGACTTACGGCTTTTTCACTTTCAAAGCTAGTCCCCTTCATACCGCAGGGGCGCAAAATACGTTCCGCCATTAATTGGTTGAACGTTTTTCGGGCAATTACTTCGCATACCCTGCCGGCTATATCTAACCCAATATTACTGTATCTAAACAGTTGTCCCGGATTGGTTTCTATTTCGTGTTTACTGGCAAAAGCATTTACCTCGTCCTCCAATGTTTCGTATTTTCTACGCTCCAAAATACCGCCCATGATTCCGCCGGGTGCATCCACCCCTGTTTGGTGACTCAAACAATGCCTAATGGTAATGTATTTTTTTCCATAAGTGCTAAATATGGGTAAATAATCGCTCACTTTATCGTCCAAACGCAATTTGCCTTCATCTACAAAAGTCATTACCATAGCCGCTGTAAGCCATTTGCTACAACTTGCTATAGGTGCTTGGGTTTTGCTAGTAAAGTCTTCCCCTATTTCTTTCTTGTACACTACTTTCCCATCTTTAAAAATGAGGGCTACTACATTTTTGCCCAACAATTTACTTCTATTAGCTAGTGCCGCATCTACACTGCTAAAGTCGTATTGTGCATGGCTAACCTGCAAAAATTGCAGAAAAAAAAGAAGGATTGTGCCTTTCAGGCAGAAAACATTAAATTTAGGTGACATATTTTCTGTTTTTTGAATTTGGATAAGTATTTGCAACCCACAGATATAAGGCGCATAAAAAACGCTGCACGGTTTTCGGGCTCTAACAAAGCCTTCACATTTATCTTTAAAATAGAGTATCATGAATCTGAACAACTATACCATCAAAGCGCAAGAAACCATTCAGGCAGCACAGCAATTGGCGTATACTGCCAAAAATCCCAACATTGAAACGAGCCACTTGCTAAAAGCAATGTTGTCGGACACGGATAGTGCCATTGATTATTTACTCAAAAAAAACAACATCAATACGGCATTTGTTGCCTCCAAAACCAACGATTCCATCAATAAACTGCCCATAGTACACAGTGGCGAACCTGCACAAGCTATTGGACGCGATTTAAGCAATGCTTTATTAAAAGCCGCTTCTGGGATGAAAACCTTTAACGACGAATTTGTAAGTGTAGAACATTTACTGCTTGGATTATTACAAACCAACGACGACACTGGAAAGCTATTAAAAGATGCCGGACTTACCGAAAAAGGTTTGGTGATGGCCATTAAAGAACTTAGGCAAGGTAGCACCGTTAACTCACAAACACAAACCGCCCAATTTAACGCTTTGCAAAAATATGCCCGGAACCTGAACGATATGGCGCGCCAAGGCAAGCTAGACCCCGTTATTGGACGTGACGAAGAAATTAGAAGAACACTGCACATACTCACCCGGCGCAGCAAAAATAACCCAATTTTGGTAGGCGAACCCGGTGTTGGCAAAACGGCTATTGCCGAAGGGCTAGCCATGCGCATTGTTAATGGCGACGTTCCTGATAACTTACGTAGCAAAATAGTTTTTGCCTTAGATATGGGACAACTGATAGCGGGCGCTAAATACAAGGGCGAGTTTGAAGAACGATTAAAGGCAGTAGTAAAGGAAGTGGCTGACAGCGACGGTGAAATTATTTTATTCATTGATGAAATACATACCCTTGTAGGTGCAGGCGGCGGCGAAGGTGCAATGGATGCAGCCAATATTTTAAAACCGGCATTGGCTCGTGGCGAACTACGCGCAATTGGTGCTACCACCCTTAGCGAATACCAAAAATATTTTGAAAAAGACAAAGCGCTGGAACGCCGATTTCAAAAAGTACTGATAGACGAACCTTCGGTTGAAGATGCCGTGAGTATTTTGCGTGGCATTAAAGACAAATACGAAACCCACCACCACGTTCGCATTAAAGACGAGGCCATTATTGCCGCTGTGGAACTGAGCCATCGCTATATTTCGGACCGTTTTTTGCCCGACAAAGCCATTGATTTAATTGACGAAAGTGCCGCCAAACTTCGTTTGGAAATGAATAGCATGCCCGAAGAATTGGACAAATTGGAACGCCAAATACGACAATTAGAAATAGAACGAGAAGCCATTAAGCGCGAAGACGATCAGGAAAAATTGAAAGAATTGGCACAAGACATTTCGTTACTGACAGTACAACGCGATACCTTGATGGCTAAATGGAAACAAGAAAAAGCCATTGTTGAAAAAATTCAACAGGCCAAAACCGCTACCGAAACACTCAAAGCGGAGGCAGAAAAAGCAGAACGCGATGGCAACTTTGGCCTTGTAGCAGAAATTAGATACGGAAAAATTAAAGAGCAAGAACAAATTATTCAAGCTGCTTTGACCGAACTAGACAATAGTACCGAAAAAAGATTATTGAAGGAAGAAGTAGATGCCGAAGATATTGCTGCCGCTATTGCCAAAGCTACCGGCATTCCATTAAG
Source organism: Chitinophagaceae bacterium (assembly GCA_027486695.1). Classification (GTDB taxonomy): domain Bacteria; phylum Bacteroidota; class Bacteroidia; order Chitinophagales; family Chitinophagaceae; genus Parasediminibacterium. The sequence goes on from JAIXOS010000480.1 coordinate 7,141, forward strand.
CAAAATGCTGCAAAGCGAACGCGAAAAACTACTGCTTTTGGAAGACGAATTACACCAAAGAGTAGTAGGGCAAGAAGAAGCAATTACCGCTGTTGCCGATGCTATTCGCCGGAGTAGGGCTGGCTTACAAGATCCTAAAAAACCAATTGGTTCTTTCATTTTTTTGGGCACTACCGGTGTAGGCAAAACAGAATTGGCCAAAGCATTGGCGGAATACTTGTTTGATGATGAAAACATGATGACGCGTATAGACATGAGCGAATACCAGGAAAAACATGCCGTTAGTCGCTTAGTGGGTGCCCCTCCGGGCTATGTGGGCTACGACGAAGGTGGGCAACTCACCGAAGCGGTACGCCGAAAACCCTACAGTGTGGTACTGCTCGACGAAATTGAAAAAGCCCATCCCGATGTGTTCAACATACTACTGCAAGTACTAGACGATGGTAGATTAACAGACAACAAAGGCCGATTGGTCAATTTTAAAAATACCATTATTATCATGACAAGTAATATGGGTAGTCACCTTATTCAAGACGCTTTTGAAAATGTTTCGGAAAAAAACCTGAACGAAGTGGTCAATAAAACAAGAATAGAGGTATTGGCTTTGCTGAAACAAGCCATTCGCCCGGAATTTTTGAATCGCATCGACGAAATCATTATGTTTCAACCGCTTCTGCGCAACCAAATTAAAGGTATCATCCATATTCAATTACAGCAATTGCAACAATTGGTTACCAAAAGCGGTATCGATTTGGCTTTTAGCGAATACCTATTGGAGTATTTGGCCGAAAATGGCTACGACCCACAATTAGGGGCTCGTCCGCTAAAAAGACTGATTCAAAAAGAAATTATCAACGGACTGAGCAAAAAAATATTGGCAGGCAATATCGATAAATCGAAAAAAATACTCGTCGATGTTTTTGATGGCGTAGTGGTTTTTAGGAACGATTAACACCCCAATCGACGTCCGTTTGTATCCACTAGTATTCATTGCTAGTGGATTTTTTATTGGGGGCTGTCACCATCCACAAGCTTGCTCAACTATCTTTCCGGCCAATTGGCGGTAGTCCTCGCAACCAATTGCCCGATGGTTATTGGATGCTGTGGGCTACACTGCCATTGTCCGGCAGCCCTTCAACAATGTCCTTACTAGCATCCGACACCCATTGTTCCCATCTTTACATTGAGCAAATAATTTACTTTTATTCCTCAACAACAACTATCCAACCTACAACATGCACCACAATGCTACTATATTTATCAATGCGCTAATGGACGCCTTTAACCATGATGCAACAACCAAAACATTGCGTAAAAACGAATTCTTATTAAGAGAGGGGTCGGTAGAAAAAAATTTATACTGGATTGAAAGTGGCGCATTAAAAGTAACTTACCAATCGGGAAATACCGAGCACATCATCCGATTAGGATATAAAAACACCTTCATCAACTCATTGGCGTCATTTTTTCAACAACAACCGTCCGAATTTCACATTATAGCCATTCGAAAAAGCAATATTAAAATTATTCCCCAAACAACTATTGTTAACCTAGCACAAAACAATCCACAACTATTACTTGCTTACAATTATTTATTACAAACCCTTATTACACAACAAATGGAAAGGGAAATTGACCTGCTAATAGATACCCCCAAAGAACGTTATCAAAGAGTACTCACACGTAGTCCGCAATTATTTCAAGAAGTGCCGCTTAAATACATAGCCGCTTATTTAAGAATGACTCCCGAAACACTGAGTCGTCTTCGAAAATCTTGATTTGAATCAAGTTGTAAAAATTGATTTGTGGCAACTTTTGTAAAAATAACTTTTTATGAAAATTGACGCTCAACCACTTTTAGCAACTTTACAACAAATTGTACATCAATCGCAAGCAACGGCACAATCATTTCAGCAATTAGACAATTCCATTCTACAAATTAAGCCCTCCCCCAATGCATGGAATATAGTTCAATGTATTGAGCACCTAAACTTATATGCACGTTTTTATTTACCGGAATTTACAAAATGTATTGCCAACGGGAACGCCGCAAAGGAACACAACTATTTAACTCCGGGATTTATTGGCAATTATTTTGTTTCACTTATACAAGTAAAAAATGGCACTTTCAAAAAATTAACAGCTCCTGCCAACAAACGGCCACAACCAAACTGTCAAAATGTGCATTCCGTTTTACAAACATTCAACAATGACTGCCGCACTTTACAAAACCTATTGCAACAAGCAACGCATGTACATTTAACCAAAACCAAGTCGGCAATATCATTATCGCCATTTATCAAACTCCGCTTAGGCGATGCTTTGCGGTTTTACGTTTACCACATTGAACGACATGTACTTCAAGCATCACGCATCGTTTCCCAAAATCACATTGCTCCAAACAGTTAAATACAACAGAATTCTGTGATAAAAATCATCTTTCCATGACCGCACCCACTTACCTTTGCAGCGCTTATTCATCACATCTATTACATACAAATTAAAAATCATGGAATACCGTATTGAAAAAGATACCATGGGCGAGGTAAATGTACCTGCACATGTGTATTGGGGCGCTCAAACCCAACGCAGTGTTGAAAATTTTAAAATTGCGCAAGACATTAATAAAATGCCCAAAGAAATTATTAAGGCATAAAAAAAAAAAAAAAAAGCAGCGGCACTTGCCAATAACGAACTAGGCGTTTTGCCCGATGAAAAGAAAAATTTAATAGCACAAGTGTGCGACGAAATTTTGGCCGACAAACTGAACGATCAATTTCCTTTAGTGGTTTGGCAAACCGGTAGCGGCACCCAAAGCAACATGAATGTGAACGAGGTGGTAGCCTATAGAGCACATGTAATTAACGGCGGTTTACTGACCGATAAATCGAAAGTTATTCACCCTAACGATGATGTAAACAAAAGTCAATCATCGAACGACACGTTTCCTACCGCAATGCACATTGCTGCTGATAAAATTTTAATTGAAACCACCATTCCCGGTATCGAAAAACTACGTGATACCCTTGCCGAAAAAAGCAAAGCCTTTATGGATGTGGTAAAAATTGGTCGTACACACTTTATGGACGCTACGCCATTAACTGTAGGACAAGAATTTAGTGGTTACGTATCGCAATTAAATCATGGTTTAAAAGCCATTAAACATACGCTTGAACACCTTACCGAATTAGCACTTGGTGGCACAGCTGTAGGTACAGGTATTAATACACCAAAAGGATACGATGTGGTGGTGGCACGTCATATAGCCGAACTAACAGGCTTACCTTTTGTAACAGCCGAAAATAAATTTGAAGCTTTGGCAGCACACGATGCTATTGTAGAAGCGCATGGTGCATTAAAAACCGTAGCAGTTAGCCTAATGAAAATTGCCAACGACATTCGCATGCTTAGCAGCGGCCCCCGAAGTGGCATTGGCGAATTGTTTATTCCCGATAACGAACCGGGAAGCTCTATTATGCCCGGCAAAGTAAACCCTACACAGTGCGAGGCACTTACCATGATTGCAGCACAAGTGCTTGGTAACGATGTAGCCATCAATGTTGGTGGAAGTATGGGGCATTTTGAATTGAACGTATTTAAGCCGGTAATGATTTTTAACTTTTTACATAGTGCCCGCTTAATTGGCGATGGCTGTGTAAGCTTTAACGACAAATGTGCTGTAGGCATTGAGCCTTTGCGCGACAATATTAAAAAGAACGTGGACAATAGTTTGATGCTAGTAACTGCGCTGAATACCAAAATTGGCTACTACAAAGCGGCCGAAATTGCACAAACTGCCCACAAAAACCATAGTACACTCAAAGAAACTGCTATTGCACTTGGCTACCTTACCGCCGAACAATTTGATGAATGGGTAGTGCCTGCTGATATGGTTGGTGAAATAAAATAGTTTAAAAAAAGATGTTTGAACAAAACATTTATGAATTTTCCTTACTGTGGCCAACCAAATCAGATTAGTGGCCAATAGTAAATGCGCAAATTGCAGCATTTATAGGTAACAAAAAGAGCCGTCTAAAAATTAAAATTAGACGGCTCTTTTTATATTAAGCAAACAGTTGGTTTGAAACATGACTACTCAATAATTTGAAATAGCTCATCGGCGCTTCTACGTACTTTAGCCAATTTTGATAACCAATCGTCTTCCGATCTAAATCCCAATGGCAACAAAGCCACTGAAGCCAAGCCTTTTTCTTTCAATCCCAATACCTCATCAAATTCGGCCGGCACAAATCCTTCCATAGGAGTAGCATCTACTTCAACTTCGCCTGCTGCTGCTAAAGCAGTGCCTAAAGCAATGTACACTTGTTTAGATGCCCAAGCTTGTTGTGTAGCAGCATCTAAACGGCTCACAGCTCCCCAAACATAATTTCTAAAATCTTGCAAAGCGCTCACCGGCAAATTACGAGTAGCAGCAGCATTGGCAATAAAATCGTCTACTTGCTTTTCGGACACGCTTGTCCATGCAGCAAAAACCAACAAATGCGAGCAATCCACAATTTGTGATTGGTTATACGCATG
>JAIXOS010000429.1 GCA_027486695.1 Chitinophagaceae bacterium
AATCAAAAAACTGCCCTACCGCTTCGCTCATGATTAATTCCGCCGGATTAGGCGCAATAGGACCGGAATGAAACAGGTGCAAATTGGGCAGTGTTTCAATAGGCGAAATGATTTCGGCGGGGTCATTAATTTGCCCGATCAAATAGTTCACAATCCCTTTGTCGGTGCGCACCTCCCCTTCGTGTTGTATACTGCGCATTTTACGCAAATCGAATTCCAACAGCGCCACTTTTTTACCGGTAAGCGACAGCACACCAGCCAAGTTGAGACTGATGAACGACTTGCCTTCCCCACTCACAGAAGAGGTAATGAGAAATATTTGTGCAGTATCTTTTTGGGGAACGATGAATTGTATGTTGCTGCGCATTACCCTAAACTGTTCAGAGATGATGCTACGCGATTGGTTCACCACAATATTGCCCACCACCACATCTACGTGGCTAATTTCGCCCACAATAGGTATTTTGGTACGTTTGGAAATATCGTCGCGATTCGTGAGTTTGTCGTTAAACAAATCGCGGAGATAAATAATACCAATCGGAATTAACAAACCGATAAAAATGCTCAGGTTTCGGATCTCGTTGGCCTTAGGCTCGATAGGTGAATAATTGGCTTCAGCAGGATCAATTTGTTGGTAATTAGATACCGTAGAAGAGGAAGAAATGGCCATTTCTTCTTTTTTCTGTAACAAATAGGTAAACAAAGCTTGCTTGATACTTTGTTGACGCAATATCTCCTGCAAAAGTGTTTCTAATTTAGGACGTGTTGCCTGTTTGTCTTTTGTGGCGGCATCACTATTTAGTAGGTCAAACTGTTCTTCTTGTAATTTTTTGCGTGAGCGAAACAACGCTTCCAACATATTTTTGCGGAGTTCTTCCAAATTGCGCGATTGCTTATCGAGCAGCATATTGTTCGGCTTCACATCCGGCATCATCAATTTTCTAGCCAATAACAAGTCATTGTACCGATTAATTTGTGCTTGAATAACCCCATCAGCATCTAAAATAGGAATCGTTTTTGAGTGGTTGGCAGGTTTGGTAAGATAGCCTACAATTTCATCAATGATAGAAATTTTGAGAGCAATTTTGTGCTCCGGTTTTTCGACAAGTGAAAGGGAATTGCCAATGCCACCTTGTGTATTTTCTTTGACATCCTTGTAATCGAATAAGCCATGTCGTATTCTAAACTCTGTAGCACTGTCTTGAATATCTTTCAGTTCGTCACTCACCACTTTTAATCGTTCATCAATGAACCGGATGGTATTGGCCGATACTTCATTTTTATCGCGAATGTTTTGCAAATTGTACTCTGTAATCAGTGCATCCAAAATATCTTTACCCAAATCAGGATTGCTTGCATTTAAACTAAGCGTCAATATAGAGGCTTTGCCATTGAAAGGGGAAACATTTAAGCTTCCCTTGATTTCAGAGGCTTTGTTGATAGGGGGTTCCCAAGTTACAAAATACGGGGCTGCATCGGGATTAGCAATACTGCCAAAGTTGTATCCTTCTTTTAAGTTAAGTTGAAAATCGAACTGAATGTAATGAACCGGTTTGTTCCACTCAAAACGAACGCCTTTATGACGCGGTTGCTTGAGTGAATAAAACAACATACCTCCCTTATCGGTCAACTCTTTCACATAAAAAGCATAGTTACGAATACTATCCTTAATACTGATAGGCTCCAATAAAAACGGGGTATTTTTATAAATATTGGTTTTTTTAACGGAGCCTTCGCTATAATAGCTCACATTAAAATGGTACTTCTCTACTACTTTGACCAAGTTTTTCTTGGATTTCAACAACTCCATCTCGTTGTCGATATTGATGCGCTTACCCCCAAATAAAGCTTGTTCAATTAAATCACTTTGACCGCCTCCGCCTTCGCTTTTGATAAACATATTGGCATAGGCACTGTAAACAGGTACAGAATAGCGAATTTTTAGTAAGCCCCAACCCACACAAATGATGATGGAAAGTAAAAACAAAGGCATATACGAGAGATACTTAAACAAAATTTCGCGCAGCGTGAATTTGCTTACCGAAAATCGGGGGGTATCGTCGTACTTGATTTTATCGATATCGTCTTGCAATTGATGGTCCATTATAGCAGTTTAGCGTCTTAAAATAGCAATTAAATTCAGCGGAAGAATAATCACAGTTACAAATGCGGTAATCATGCCAAGCGTACGTTGCAGAGTAGGATCAGCACTGACGGTTTTCAGTTTATTGCTGTTGGCCCGTACATACACCAAATCGTTTTGTTGTAGTTGAAAAGCAGGAGATTTCATAAAAGAGGCATTGCGCAAATCAAGCTCATAATGTTTGACTTTTCCGGAATCTACACGCACCACTAATACACTGTCTCTCCGGCCAAACTCTGTTAAATCGCCCGATTCGCTTAGCAAGTCTAAGATTGTTACCCGCTGATTCGGCAAGCTTTTAAATCCGGGATTTTTAACTTCGCCCATAATGTTGATTTTATAGCTAACAAAACGAACCGTTACTTCGGGATCTTTTACAAATTCGGCCACTTTTTGTTTCAACAACATCCGTAACTGCAAGGTGCTTAATCCGGCAACGGGTAATGTACCTATTAATGGCAACGTAATTTGACCATTTTCGTCAACTGCATGTGTAGCACCGTGTGCTGCAGCACTTACCGAACCACTACTGATGCTGCTTCCAGATACACTTACCGTACCACCGCTTGAACTGCCGCCGATACCTCCTAAGGTATTGAACATTGCCGCTTGTTCCTGGTTCAGGGTATTGCTGTATACCTGAATAGCTATTTGGTCGTAAGGCTTGATAACCGGTTCTTTCAAAGCCACTTTGTCTACACTATCCAAGCCTTTTTGGAAGTAATGGTAGTCTGCTGCAATTTTTTTATTAAACCCACAACTTGTGAGTGATACCACCACGCAAAGAGCGATAATATTTAAAAAATATTTCATCATTAATAGTTGTTAATTGGCATGGCTTCGCCACCTAAGTCACACCGTACTTAAAAAAAAAGGGCATTGTTTGATACAAACAAGCCCATATAATGTTACCATCAGTAGCTATACAATGCCGCAAATAACAATTTCGCGAAACTTTTCCTTTGATTCAACAAAATACATTTATTACAATAGTTCATACGCCAAAGCATGGTGCACACAGCAGCTAATGCGGCAAATATAGGGAATTTGATAAGCAATAGCTTCCAGAATTTAAGCCTTTTTAAAGGCTGATTGGAGCAATTTTATACATAGATTAAATGCCTCTGCTCGTTTTAGGTTAATACTAGGAAATGCACAGTCGTTTTTCCATCACTGCGAGGAACACCGCAGTACCCAAATACGAAAGGTTGAAGGCATAAGGTGTAGGGTGAAAAGCAAAGCAGAAGGCGTAAAGCAGAAAGCCTTAGATAGTTCATCACTGTAATGTACGAAGCAGACCCTAGATACAGAGCAACAGATTGCTTCCTGCGTCGCAATGACGAAAACCTTTGGGGACCTCACTGCAAGGTACGAAGCAGTCCCACCACAGGAAGGACATGCTTCTTCAAAAGAAACGTATACGTTCTTTTTTTGTGGAAAAAAAGAACCAAAAAAAGCCACAGCCAAACGATGTACGACCCGTTTGACTGAAGCATGTCTATGTAGCTATCTTACTACTGTAGCTTCAACTATGGAATACAACTGTACTCGTTGCCGTGCATCAGAATAACCTTGCTTTCAGCGTTTAACCTTAAGCCTTAAACCTCCTACCATACGCCTTCTCACTCCCCTTCCGTATCCTCAGTGCAGCAACTCCGTGCCCTCTGTGGTTAAAACACACCTCCGTAATATACAGATTGCTTCCTGCGTCGCAATGACGACACCACATTGACTAAAACTATATACTCTCTTCCATTTGTTCGGCATGCAAGATGCCTTTGTTTTCGTTGTATATTTTTGCAGCATTCACGAAACCTACAAACAAAGGTGCCGGATATTCTACACTGCTTTTCAATTCAGGATGGTATTGTACCCCTATGAAAAATGGATGCGTTGGTATTTCAATAATTTCTACAAGGCCGCTTTCCGGATTGGTACCGGTTGCTAGCATCCCATTGGCTTCAAATTGTTCTAAATAATCGCTATTGAATTCATACCGATGGCGATGGCGCTCGCTAATAGCAGTAGAGCCATAAATTTTTTCGGCCAAACTTCCGGGCTGTATTGCACACGGGTAGGCCCCTAATCGCATGGTACCACCCATCATTTTAATTTTCTTTTGTTCCTCCATCATATTGATGACCGGATTGGTGGTATTGGCATCCATTTCGGTAGAATGTGCATCGGATAAACCCAATACATTGCGTGCAAATTCAATAACCGCCATTTGCATGCCGAGGCAAATACCGAAGAATGGGAGCTTTTTCTCACGGGCATATTTTACTGCAACAATTTTGCCCTCAATACCCCTTAAACCAAATCCCGGAGCTACCAACAAACCATCTAATCCTTCGAGTTTTTCTTGAACGTTTTCCTCTGTAATAAATTCACTGTGTACATTCACCACCTGCACTTTCACTTCGTTCATGGCACCGGCATGAATAAAGCTTTCTAATATCGATTTATATGCATCTTGTAATTCAATGTATTTACCAATTAACCCGATGGTAACCTTGCTTTTGGGGTATTTAAGCTTATCGAGATACACTTTCCATTTTTCTAAATTGGGTTCGCTGTATTGGGTAATGTTTAGTTTTTTCAAACAAATGATATCGAGTTTTTCACGCAACATCAATAACGGAACTTCATAAATGGTACTAGCATCCATTGCTTCGATAACAGCTTCTTGTTTCACATTGCAAAATAGAGCTATTTTTCTACGTATGTCATTACCGAGTGGCTCCTCTGTACGACAAACCAATACATCGGGGTGCACCCCTGTTTCGCTCAGCATTTTAACACTGTGCTGCGTGGGTTTTGTTTTTAGCTCTTTTGCCGCTTTTAAATAAGGAACCAAGGTTAAGTGAATCACCATGACTTTGTCTTCGGGCAACTCCCACTGCAATTGACGTACCGCTTCAATAAACGGCAAACTTTCAATATCGCCCACAGTTCCCCCTATTTCAGTAATGACAATATCAAACTGACTACCCTTTCCCAACAACAACATCCGACGTTTGATTTCGTCGGTAATGTGGGGCACTACCTGTACGGTTTTGCCTAAAAAATCGCCGGCACGCTCTTTATTGATCACGGTTTGATAAATGCGACCGGTGGTTACATTATTTGCCTGTGAAGTTGGGGTACTTAAAAAGCGTTCGTAATGCCCTAAATCCAAATCGGTTTCGGCACCATCTTCGGTTACATAACATTCGCCATGTTCGTAAGGATTTAAGGTACCCGGATCTACATTGATATAAGGATCAAACTTTTGAATCGTTACTTTTAATCCTCTTGCTTGCAACAGTTTTGCCAAACTTGCTGCTATAATTCCTTTTCCTAAACTACTTGTTACCCCACCAGTAACAAAAATGTATTTTGCCATAATATCTATTTTCGTGTTTCTATTGTTGCTATTAAATGTGTAACCCTTTCCCCAAAAGTTGATCTAAAAGCATTAACACTATTAAAGTAAAGCGTTTAGTCTTTAATAAACCAAAATTCCGTCAGTAAAAGAGCTCACCTGAACATTGTTGCTTACTATTTCACCAATAGCATATATGCAGAAAAAAACAAAGTACCCAAATAGGTAATTCGTAAAATTCCTGCTACAACAATGACCTTAAAATTGACTTGGATACAATATATCGGAGGTCGTGCAAACCTAAAGTAAAAAAACCGTTTATAAAAATTAGGCAACAAAATCGTGCCCATAAGTGTTTTGTGTACAAAGATGCCTTTGTGTTACGCATATTTTGGTATCTTTTCCATTCCATTTAATTGTTATTGCCGTAATATTTATTGACTGACACTTTTAGGAGCAAATGCAAACCTGCACCTATTTTTGGAAAACACTATGCGTATGCGAGCAACCAAAATTAAATACACACATATACATGCCTTAGTTCAAAAACTAGCCTTTATAATGAATGTTCCACACTTCAACTAATAACCAACTTTCAAATCCAATTACCCTCAACCAAACACCGCAAAATGAAAAAATTAGGTATGCTTGCGATAGCTGCATTGTGCACGGTTGCTTTACTCAGTAATCAATGGAAACATCGCGAACCGGTATTTTTGAGTAAAGATTATCAAATAAGTTGCGGAACACACGAAACCCGCGAAATGATTCAACTAGATGCCGCTAAACCGGGCTTTGCACAACTACACGACAATCCTATAGCCTATCAATTAAAAAATCCGATTGGTAACACTATTCAGTTTAAAACACCTGATGGAACTACAGCAAGCGGTTACTACCTGCCGGCCAAAAAGAAAAGCAATCGATGGCTGTTAGTGATTCAAGAATGGTGGGGACTCAACGACCACATTAAGCGGGAAGCAGAAGCCTACTATCGGGAATTGGGGAATGTAAACGTACTTGCTTTGGACATGTATGATGGTAAAATTGCCACTACGCGCGATAGTGCAATGAAATATATGACTTCCGCATTGCCGGAGCGTTTGGAAAATATTGTGAAAGGAGCATTGGCATTAGCGGGTAAAGAGGCAAAGATATACACCCTTGGTTGGTGCTTTGGCGGTGGATGGAGCCTGCAAAGCAGTATTTTAGCCGGTTCGCAAGCTGCGGGCTGTGTCATCTTTTACGGGCGCCCCGAAACCAATGTGGCTCGTTTGCAAACGATACAATGTGATGTAATTGGCTTTTTTGGCAATAAAGATCAAGGAATTGGCAGCGAAGTAGTGAATAACTTTGAAAAAACGATGCAAACCATTGGTAAAAAAATTACCATACACCGCTATGATGCAGGACACGGCTTTGCAAACCCAAGCAATCCAAGTTTTGACAAAGTGGCTACAGAAGACACCCGTACAAAAACAATTGCGTTTTTGAAAGCGTTGCAATAAATCGCTAATTAAAAATTGATACCAATAATTTGGCATGCTTCTTTTTGGCGACAGCCAATTGATTTCATCAGTGGCTTAATTATACATTAGCTATTTCTTCCTCCGACAGACCTGTTAATTGTACAATTGCGGCTACAGCTAAGCCCATTTGCTTGGCGGTTCTAGCTATTTCCATTTTACCTTCCAGCTTACCTTCAATTTTACCTTCCAATTTTCCATCATCAAATGCAGTATCAATCACATTTTTTAGGTCGCGGTATACCTTTAAGCTGTTTTCATAGCTTTCTAAGTCGGTAGCATTCAAGCGAGCCAATTCAGCTTTGGCAAAGGCTTGCTCAAACACTTCATCCTTGAAAATGGTGGGGGAAATACTGCGCTTCATCTTAAATCAAATTAGCGTTTTTACAGTTTATTTCAATAATTTTACATACTTCTTTTATATGCAGCATCGTTTATCGTTTCACTTCCCAAAAGAGCAAAAAACATTCAAAGACACTCAATTTACACACTCATTTCATTATAAATTAGCTATTTCTTCCTCCGACAGACCTGTTAACTGTACAATTGCAGCTATAGCTAAGCCCATTTGCTTGGCAGTTCTAGCTATTTCCATTTTACCTTCCAGCTTACCTTCAATTTTACCCTCTATTTTACCTTCAATTTTACCTTCCAATTTTCCATCATCAAATGCGGTATCAATCACATTTTTTAAGTCGCGGTATACCTTTAAGCTGTTTTCATAGCTTTCTAAGTCGGTAGCATTCAAGCGAG
>JAIXOS010000178.1 GCA_027486695.1 Chitinophagaceae bacterium
ATAAATTCTTGTTGGGTGCCGATGTGAAAAATGAAAAAATTGCTATAGCTGGGTGGCTAGAAACAACGGATATTTGGATATACGATTTTATTGAAAAATACGTTCAACACGGTGTACAGCAAATTTTTTGTACCGATGTAAGCAAAGATGGACGTTTGCAAGGACCTGCTATTGATTTATATATAAAAATTATTGAACAGTTTCCCAACTTGCATTTTATTGCTAGCGGTGGAGTGGCTAACCAACACGACCTAACTGCATTACAAGCTATTGGATGTGGCGGCGCAATTGTTGGTAAAGCCATTTATGAAAACAGAATCACCTTATCTGAGTTACAAATGCTAAACACGCTGTAGTTATGTTAACAAAAAGAATCATTCCTTGTTTGGATATTCGAGATGGACGCACCGTTAAAGGAATCAATTTCGAAAATATTCGGGATGCGGGCGATCCAGTAGAATTGGGTGCGTTATATGCCCAAGAAGGTGCCGACGAATTGGTTTTTTTGGACATTACAGCCACCAACGAAAAACGAAAAACCCTCAGCGAGTTGGTAAACCGTATAGCAAGGCATATCAATATTCCCTTTACGGTTGGCGGTGGTGTTAGTAGCATACAAGATGCATCGGTATTGCTACACAATGGCGCCGATAAAGTAAGTGTGAATACAGCGGCATTCAAAAATCCGGCACTAATTGCGCAACTCGCCAAAGAATTTGGTAGTCAGTTTGTGGTGTTGGCTATTGATACCAAAAAAGAAGCCGACGGAGAATGGTATGTGTATTTGAATGGCGGTAGGGTGAAAACCGATATAAAATGTACCGATTGGGCAAAGCAAGCCGTTGACCTAGGAGCAGGAGAAATTTTATTGACTAGTATGAACAACGATGGTACCAAGCAGGGCTTTGCATTGGATATAACCCAAACTTTAAGTAGCTCGTTGCCTGTTCCCATCATTGCTAGTGGAGGAGGAGGCACTATGTCCCATTTTGTGGATGTATTTGAAACAGGTAAGGCCGACGCAGCCTTGGCGGCAAGTATTTTTCACTTTAAGGAAGTTGGTATTGAGCCGCTAAAATTATTTTTAAAGGAAAAAGGTATTTCTATAAGAATATAGCCAAAGCCGAACTTTTGATTGTTGGAAATAAGCAATTTAAAGCGGTTAAAACGCTGCATAGTATTACTTTTGACGAATGGTGCCAACGCCTATGCCGATACATAGTAGCAATCGGTTGGGCTCATTCAATAAATGGATAAAAACTATATGAGTAATTTAGTAGTAGATTTTAGTAAATACAGCGATGGATTAGTGCCAGCAATTGTTCAAGATGCTGTAACACAAAAAGTACTGATGTTGGGATTTATGAATCAAGAGGCATTAACAGCCACACAACAATTAGAAAAAGTCACTTTTTTTAGTCGCAGCAAAAATCGATTATGGACAAAAGGGGAGGAAAGTGGCCATTTTTTACTATTGGAGGAGGTGTTGGCTGACTGTGATAAAGATACCCTGCTTATAAAAGCGCGTCCGGTAGGGCCTACCTGCCACACGGGTGCCGATACATGTTTTGAAGAAACTAACGAACCTCACTTTCTTGAACATTTGGAGCAAATTATTGCACAACGCAAAGCTACTTCGCCTTCAGAATCGTATGTAGCCAAAATGTTCGCAAAGGGCATCAATAAAATTGCTCAAAAAGTAGGGGAGGAAGCCGTAGAGTTGGTAATTGAAGCCAAAGACGATAATACCGATTTGTTTTTGAACGAAGCGGCAGATTTATTGTTTCACTATCTCATGTTACTCAACGCCAAAGACTGTAACTTACAACAAGTAATGCAAGTACTACAAAGTCGACATAAAAAATAAAATACATGAAAAAAACAATATTATTACTGTTGTTGCCATTCACTTTATGGGCACAGCAAAAAACGTATACAATTAAGGGCACAATTGCAGGCTTGAAAGATAGCACGTTGGTTTTTTTACAAAATGGACAAGGTGCTACAGTAGCGCAGCAGTATGCTTTTAAAGGCAATTTTGTGCTAAAAGGTACCACTGCAACAGCCGATATTTACCAATTGGCATTTACCGGCCACAAAGAAACGGTGAGCTTGTTTATTGAGGAAGGTACTTTAAACATTGTTGGCGACACCAAAAAGATAAATGCCGCTACTGCTACCGGAACCGCCTTGCAAGCAGATTACAATTTGTATCAACAAAAATTTAATCCGCTCCGCGATAAGTTCAATGCATTGATTCCGCAAATCAACCAAACCAAAGACACCAAAAAGCGCGATTCCTTAATTGCCAAATACTCCGCTTTGGTTGCTACTATTCAGCACGATATTGAAAAATTTATATCAGAAAAACCCGCCTCTCCCGTAAGTGCTTTTGCCATTTTTGTAACCAACGGACTGTGGAAAGATGAAGATAAAAGTTTGCTCGAAGCCCGTGCCCAAAAATTGCAAGGCAAGGCCAAAGCCAGCACCTATGCTAAAGCCATACAAGAATTAATAGCTAGTTCAAAAGTAGGTAGCGTAGGCAGTTTGGCAGCCGATTTTGAGCAAAACGATGTAAACGATAAACCTGTAAAACTGTCGTCGTTTAAAGGGAAATATGTGTTGGTCGATTTTTGGGCAAGTTGGTGTCGTCCATGCCGTGCCGAAAATCCGAATGTGGTAGCTGCTTACAATACGTTTAAAGATAAAAATTTCACCGTCTTAGGTGTTTCGCTCGATAAAGAAAAAGCCAGTTGGCTAAAAGCAATTAGCGACGATAAACTTGCTTGGACACAGGTAAGCGACTTACAATATTGGAACAATTCTGCAGCGCGTTTATATCAAATTCAAGGGATTCCAGCCAACTTACTCATCGATCCTTCAGGTAAAATTATCGCCAAAAACTTGCGCGGCGAGGAATTGCTCGAACGACTTAAATCATTACTCAAATAATAGATAATTGCATTGTGCATTAAAGGTTGTTTCACTCACGGAAACAGCCTTTTTTATTTTGGGGCTGTCTGCTTTCAAGCTTTTGAGCAGCTTTGGTTCCGGCCAACTGCCAGGTAGTCCTCGCCGGCTATCCTACGGAGTAGCCGTCTGTGGGCTACTTTGGCGTGTCCGGCAGCCATTCAACTTTTAGCCATCAAGCAGCTACTCTCAGCCACTCATTTATTTCCAACCACCGCCCGTAGCTCTGTACAATAGTACCAAACCTTGCATTTGCTGCTTTTTAATTTGTATGCGCTCTAATTGGGCGTTCAATAAACTTTTTTGCGCTGTAATCACCTCTAAATAAGTGGCGTAACCATTGGCATACAAATCGTTTGCCGCATTTACGGCATCCGCTAGCTTATTACATTCTTGCTGTTTTTGGGCATGTTGCTGTTCGAGTAATTGCACAACTTGCAGTGTGGTTTGCACTTCGTTAATAGCGGTTTGTACTGTTCTTTGGTATTGAACAAATGCCTGTTCGGCCAATGCTTGCTGCGTTGCGTATTGCCCTTTTAGTTGGCGTTGTTGGTAAAATGGGGCAGTCATGTTACCCAACACACCTGCGGCTAGAGAAGGTAAACTGAGCAATTCTTTTATTTGAAAACCTTCTACACCCAAATAAGGCGATATGGAAAAAGAAGGAAAAAAACGAGCTCTCGCAGCTGCTACATCGGCATGAGTAGCGGTTAATTGTGCGCCGGCTTGTTGTATATCGGGTCGATTGTAAAGCAGCATAGAAGGTACCCCTACAGGCATTGGCTTATTGGTGAAAGACAATGTAAAATTATTGGTGGGCAAATTGGTAATTCGAGATGTACCAAGTAGCAGTTGAAGTTGGTTTTCTGCAATAACTACCTGTTGTTTTACCTGTTCTACCAAACTATTGGTATTGTGCAACTGCGCTTGAAATTGTAATACCGCTAATTCGTTGGCCCGGCCTGCTTGTTTTTGGGCTTGCACTATTTGTAACGCATTTTGTTGTAATACCGCATTTTGTTGAATAACCTGTAACTCATTTTTTAAGCCAAGCCATTCATAGTAGCAGTTTGCAATTTGTGCAACTAAGTGGGTTTGTAATAAGCGAGCCCCCCACTGACTAGCCAAAAATTGCGCAGCTGCTGATTTTTTAGCATGGTGCAATTTTTTCCATACATCAATTTCCCATTCACTTCTTAAACCTATAAATAAGTTGGGTAAAAACTCTGCCAATCGCTTATCGGGGGTAATGTTACTGCTCTTGTTCAAATCAAAATTACCAACTCCATTCATGGTGTACAAAGCATATTTATCTACCTGCGTGCTTAAAACCCCTCTTAACGTAGGATGTGTAAGTGCTTTTGCTACTTGCAATTGTGCTTGCTGTATGAGTAGTGTTTGTCGGTTGTTTGCAAGGTCGTAATTGTGAACCAAAGCGGTATCAATCAGTTTGCGTAAAGGCGTGTCGGTATAAAATGCTTGCCAAGGTACTTGTGCTATTGATTGGGTATCGGCAGTAGTGTGTTGAAAAGAAACAGGTATAGGTTGCGTTAATGACGGTAATTGTACTGCTTTTGGAATTTTACAGGCACCCAAAAATAGCAATACAATTAGCCAACTATACTTAGAAATCAATAAGTGGTTTCTATTCATAATAACATTGTTTGGAATAGTGTTTATCAATCAAAATGATTTCACTATTTGTTCTTTAAAAATTTGCTAAACAACATATACAAACCCGGTATGAAAATGACGCCTGCAACTGTACCAATCAACATGCCGGAAGCAGCAGCGGTGCCAATACTTCGATTACCAATAGCACCCGCACCTGACGCAATACATAAAGGAATTAAGCCTGCAATAAATGCAAAAGAGGTCATCAAAATTGGCCGTAACCTACTTGTTGCAGCCTCAGTAATTGCCGACAAAGTGGTTGCGCCATCGGCTTGTTTTTTTACAGCAAACTCCACAATAATGATGGCATTTTTACCAAGTAATCCTATTAACATTACCAATGCCACCTGTGCATAAATATTGTTTTCTAGGCCAACAGCATATAAACCGGCAAAAGCCCCAAAAATACCAGTGGGTAGCGATAAAAGAACGGGCAAAGGCAATACAAAACTTTCGTATTGAGCGGCCAATAACAAGTACACAAAAATTAAACAAATGGCAAAAATGTACACTGCTTGGTTGCCGCTTAAAATTTCTTCCCGAGTCATCCCACTAAATTCATAACTATATCCTTTCGGTAGTTTTTTGGCAGCTTCTTGTATGGTTTTTATCACATCGCCACTGCTATAACCGGGGGCCGCATCGCCATTAATCAATGCCGATGTGTACATGTTGTAACGGGTAAGTTGTTCAGGACCGTACATTTTTTCCAATCGGGTAAATGTAGATACCGGAACTTGCTCGCCTTGGTTGTTTTTTACATAGAGCTGCAAAATGCTTTCGGGTTGGCTTCGGTAAATGGGATGCGCTTGTACCATCACTTTATACATTTGCCCAAACTTAATAAAGTTGGTAGCATAGGTACTGCCGAGCATTGTTTGTAAAGTGCTCATTAAATTATCTACTGTAATTCCTTTTTTAGCGGCAATATCATAATCTATTTGTAATGTGTATTGAGGAAAGCTAGGGTTAAAATTGGTAAAACTGCTACCTACAGCAGGTGCTTGTTTTAATGTTTGAATAAATTGAGCGGTGGTTTTAGCCGTTTGTTGCAGGTTCGATTTTCCGGTTTTGTCGAGTAATCGCAACTCAAAACCACTTGCATTACCAAATCCGGGAACAGTAGG
>JAIXOS010000039.1 GCA_027486695.1 Chitinophagaceae bacterium
AAGATAGGGTTTTACAAAAAAAATTTTAGAGGCGGCAAAGATAGGGGAATGCACACTAAAAAATACGACTGATAAAAAAGTGCTCAAATGCTGCCTAGATAAGGGAAAAGATAGGCAATTAATTGGTGCAGCAGAGATGGTATGCCGGTGTTTGTTAGCGTTAGGGAAGTCCACCCACCTTTCGGTGGTAAATTTGCTAGGGACATAAGTACTCGTATCTTAGAGTTGTATATCACAAAGGAAGTGTCAGTGCTCCAATTTAGTGCTAACTGCCTGTTAGGGAATCTTGTCCCGATTGTGTAATGAAATATTTATTGGCGATGCTGTTTATAGTATTCCCGTATAGGATGTTATCTTATCAAATCCACAATCGGCCTTTGTTTTTTTTCTTTTAAACTTGTTGTATGAAAAATGATCTTGCAATCGTTCATCCGCATGCCGCCGGTATAGATATTGGCAGCAGAAGTTTCTATGTAGCTACGGGCGAAGAAAACATCAAGGTGTTTCCGACTTTTACGGAAGACTGTAATGCGCTTCGAGATTACCTTGTTTCACAAAAGATAACGACGGTTGCGATGGAATCAACCGGCGTATATTGGGTAGTGCTGTATAGTGTTTTAGAAGAGGCCGGCATCGAAGTTTACCTAGTGAACGGACGGGATGTAAAAAACCTGCCGGGTCGCAAAAGCGATGTAAAGGATTGCCAATGGTTGCGGCAACTCCATAGCTATGGCTTGCTGCGCAAAAGTTTTATACCTGGCAGCGACATACGCATTGTTAGGAGTTATCTCAGGCTCAGGCAAGACCATATCCGTGCCGCCGCCACGCAAGTGCACCTGATGCAAAAAGCACTTACACAAATGAATCTACGTCTTGCTGAAGTCATCAGCGACATTACGGGAACAAGCGGGCTTCGCATTATTGAGGCCATCGTGTCAGGCGAGCGACGTCCTGAAATATTGCTGCAATTATGCGTATCGCAACTAAAAGAGAAGAAAGGTGAACAAATACTCAAATCCTTACACGGCCATTACCGCAACGAACATCTTTTCGCCCTTCGCCAGGCATTGTATACATGGCATTACTACAATAAGCTCATTGGCGAATGTGATAAGGAAATAGAACAGCAGCTGCTAACCATGACCCGGGACAAGGATGACATTGATACTAGTAATGCCCGTAAGCCCATCCGGTACAACAAGCCTACTATCAGCAACCTGCATCAGCCCCTTTTGAAGTTAAGCGAAGGCAAAGACCCCATCAACATAGCTGGGATAACGGATTACAGTTTTTTACAGATAATGAGCGAAGTAGGTACAGACATGAGTCCATGGCCGAGCGAAAAACATTTTACCAGTTGGCTTAAAGTAGCACCTATGAGAGCTAGTTCGGGCAAAACGAGTAAACGCATCACTATGAAGCGGCACAACAACGCAGGGCAGCTATTCCGTAATGTGGCACAAGGTATCCTTACCAGCAAACACCTGGCATTAGGCTCGTTCGGCAGGCGGATAAGGGCAAGAAAGGGTAGTGGCGTAGCCATAAAGGCCATTGCAAGAAAAATAGCCACATATTATTACCGTGTAATGACCAAAGGAACTGCATTTGTAGAAAAAGGCATAGAGCAATACGAAAAACAAATTAAAGAAGTCCAGCTAAAACAGCTTAACAAAATGGCCATAAAGCATAATCTACAGCTCGTCCAAATTTAATCTGTCCATAGGATTGCCGTGGAAACCCCGCAAGGCAGTCCAAATCAACCCTTTTTTATTAGAAAAATGTTCAAGCTGCCTGCGGAGTTGCAACAAAAGCCCGACCCGTAGGGGAACGCCCTAATTTATCAATTCCCTTTTGGGATTATTATCAATTCAAAAATATTTATTATGAAACTGTCTCATTTTATTTTTTGTATTATTATTTTATTGCTTGCCAGTCAATCTGTTGTGGCGCAAACACCGTTACAAACGGATACAATAACTGTTAATGGCGAATGCGAAAGTTGTAAAAAAAGGATTGAAAAAACGACATTATCGGTGGGCGTTATTGCTGCCAATTGGAACGAAACTACCAAAAATTTAGTTGTAACCTATGCGCCTGCTAAGGTTACGAATGCGCAAATTCAATTGGCTATTGCGGCAGCCGGACACGATACGGAAAAGGCCACTGCTAGTAAAGCTGCCTATTTAAAATTGCCCGAATGCTGTCAATACGAACGCAAAAAAATAGCCAAAACGCATTAGCCGTCCTCCTATATATGGTAAATATGTTAATGAGCAAATAGTATTATTTGCTAAGGATATTGTTGTGCCATGTTTTAAAAAAAGCCCATGCACATCTTGAACTAGGTGTGTATTGTGCAAGCTGCAACGGTTTTTGATGGGGTTAAAGATAAGTGGATAGGTGTGTTCTTACTATACCTTATTGCATTTTGTTGCGGTTAATTTCAAATTAATTTCAATTTTTTTATGAAATACTTACTATTAATAATATTTTCAGCTGCTGTACATTTGCCATTGCATGCAGCAGTTGATACCGATACCTCCTTTACGCTTTCTGTATCGGGCAATTGTTCCCAATGTAAAAAGCGCATCGAAAAAGTGTCGAAGATTGCAGGTGTAACAGTCGCACGGTGGGATGCGGCAACGAAATTACTTACCATTACAGCGGCAGATGGAAGTACTAGCAAAGAGGCTATTGTGGCTAAGTTACTCTTGGCCGGACATGATGTTGGGCAGGCAAAAGCGCCGTTAAATAAGTATTTGGCTTTGCCGGATTGTTGTAAATACCGAGATGAAGTACCCGAAAATGCGCATGTTACCACTGAACTATCTCCAAAAAGTATCAAAGGAAAAGTACTGGCTTATGCACAAAACGGACAGTTAACGGAACTAATAGGCGCAAGTATTGTGTGGCAAGGTACTCATGTAGGTGTGCTTACTGATGGCCATGGTTTTTTTGAACTGCCCATGACTAGCAGTATTGCAAAACCATCTTTGGTGGTTGGCTATGCTGGTTATTTTACAGATACCCTAGCAGTGCAAGCAACCACCGACACACTTGCCATTGTATTGCGGAGCCAACAAAAGCTGTATGAAGTAACGGTACAAAATCAGCCAAGTACCATGCATGTATCCACTACTGCTACCATCAGAACACAAATAGTTACTGAAAAAGAATTGTTTAAAGCCGCATGTTGCAATTTGAGTGAAAGCTTTGAAACCAACCCGTCTGTGGATGTACTTTACAACGACGCCGTAACAGGTTCAAAACAAATACAAATGCTAGGCCTCAGTGGCAATTATACACAATTAACGATAGATAATTTACCCGGTCCAAGAGGAATTGCTACGCCGTGGGGGCTCAATAGTATTTCAGGTGCATGGATAGAGGCCATACAACTAACCAAAGGAATTGGTTCGGTAGTGAATGGATTTGAGAGTATGGCCGGGCAGATAAATGTTGCACTCAAAAAACCGGAAGGTAATGAACATTTGTTTGCCAATATGTATTACAACGACTTTGGTAAAACCGATTTGAACTTGAATGTTTTTACATCCATCAGCAAACATTGGAAAGCAGGCGTAATGGTTCACCACGATTTTTTAAACAATGCAAACGTAGATTTTAACAAAGACGGTTTCAGAGATATACCTACAGGAAATCAATCGAGTGTACTCAATCGTTTTACCTATAGCAATAAAGGATGGATCTGGCAATTAGGTTTACAGGCGCTCCACGATACAAAAACGGGAGGAGAAGTAGCGTTTAATCCGGCCACAGACAAGTTGGGTACCCATCATTATGGGTTAGGGATTGCTACAAAGCGTTACGGTGCATTTTCAAAGTTGGGATATGTGTTTGAACAAAAAAAATACAAAAGCCTAGGCTTACAAATGGCGTGGACACAGCATAGTCAAGAGGCGTATTTCGGCACATCTGCATATTCGGGCTTGCAGAAAAGTTGGTATGGTAATTTCATTTATCAGTCCATAATTGGCACCACCCAACACAAGTATAAAATGGGAACAAGCGTACAGTCGGATGTTTATGCAGAAACATGGGCACAGCAGCCCTATGGCAGAACTGAAACTGTAGTAGGTGCATTTAGCGAATATAGCTATGTGCCCAAGGAGTCGTTTTCCATAATTGCAGGCCTAAGAGTTGATCACAACAACCTCTATGGTTGGTTTGTTACGCCACGGCTGCACATAAAATACCAGCCTGCTACCACCACCACCGTTCGGCTGAGTGCAGGTCGTGGGCAGCGAACTGCCAATATTTTTGCCGAGAATACTTCTGTTTGGGTGAGCGCCCGCCAATTACAAATAACGGGCAACGCACAAGTTGGCGCCTATGGCTTATTGCCCGAAGTATCGTGGAACAAGGGGATATCAATCGATCAAAAGCTGGTTTTGTTTCACCGTTCAGCAACACTAAGTATTGATTATTTTCGTAACGATTTTACCAATCAAGTCATTGTAGATGTAGAAGATGCCCGTTCCGTAAAAATGTACAATTTGCAAGGCAAATCTTATTCCAATAGTGTACAAATAGAATTAGCAACAACGCCCTTGCGCAAGGTTTCTACCCGCTTAGCATATCGATTTTATGATGTACAAACTACCTACGGCAATCAATTGTTGCAAAAACCACTTTTGGCACAGCACAAAGCTTTTTGTAATGTGGGTTATGAGGTTTTGGGTTTTCAGCTAGATTATACGCTAACATTTACGGGTAGTAAACGATTGCCCAATACGCAAGACAATCCTTTGCCGTGGCAACAAAAGTCATTTTCGCCTAGTTTTTGGTTAATGAATGCGCAAATAAGCAAAACGATAAAAGTGACGAAGACAATGCCATTTACGCTGTATGTTGGCGGCGAAAACCTCACCAACTACTTTCAAAAGTCTGTTATTGTAGCTTCGGAAAGTCCTTTCGGAAAATACTTTGATGCTTCTATGGTGTGGGGGCCAGTAACCGGAAGTATGTGGTATGGGGGTGTTAGATTGAAGCTGTAGTTGTTTTTGGTAAACAGTAGCACGTGTTTTAAAGGGATAATCCATTAGTAGGTTGTCCCTTTTTTTTGCAGAAATCAATGCTTTTTTCTCTAAAATAAAATTGCGTTAAAAAAAATTTCGCCATTGTGTAAAAAGTACACATATTTGTACTGCAATTGTATGTAAATACTTGCACCAACGATTGTTTAAACACTGCCACCTGACCATCCATATGAATAGTTCATTCTGCATTAGCCGACTTGTAACAAATTTTCACTCCGACTGTTATTGTGTAATATTTACACTTTTGTCATTTTTGTGCCTAGAGGGTCTTTCTTTCCGAGACGATGTTTTTAATAAGAGAATAGTCATTTTTTATAATTAAAAATTTTTTGTATTAACAATTTTTACATTAACCAGTAAACTATCAATTATGAATTGTAAACGATTGCTTGTTTTAATGCTATTGCCATTGTTGGCAATATGTAGTTTGGCGCAAGCGCAAGACAAAGTGGTTACAGGAAAAGTAACCGATGGAAAGGATGGAAATGCACTAGTGGGCATTACTGTTGCGCAAAAGGGCAGCCAAAATGCAACCCAAACAAACGCAGATGGTACTTTTAAAATTAAAGTTTCAAATGGCGCAGTTTTAGTATTCAGCTCAGTAGGATATGCTAGTCAAGAAATTAAAACAGATGGTAAAACAATCATCAATGTTTCATTATCAAATTCAGGATTTACGCTCGACGAAATTGTGGTGGTAGGTTATGGTACTCAAAAGAAAAGGGATGTAACAGCCTCAATTACTAAGTTGGGCGAAAAAGATTTAAACCCCGGACCTGTAGGTAACCCTTTAGAGCAAATTGCCGGTAAAGCTGCCGGTGTGCAAATTACGCAAGTAGGTAGCGAGCCAGGTGTAGCTCCTAGCATTCGTATTCGTGGTATTACCAGCTTGAGTGGTGGTAATGATCCTTTGGTGGTAATAGACGGACTACAAGGTGGTACCGATTTGTTAAACCAATTGTCGCCCAACGAAATAGAAAGTATGGAGGTGTTGAAAGATGCGTCTGCAACCGCTATATATGGTTCGCGCGGTGCAGCAGGTGTGTTGTTGGTAACCACCAAAAAGGCGAAATCTGGAAAAACATTTGTAGAATATTCTGGGGCCTATTCAACAGAAAGCATTAGGAAAATGTACGACATGCTTAATGCTTCGGAGTGGAGAACTGCCGCTGCTGCACGAGGATTGAATATGGGTGCTATTGATTTTGGTGGAAATACCGATTGGATTAAGCAAGTTACAAGAACCGGTAACAAACAAAACCATACAGTAGCGTTTGGTGGAGGTTCTAACTCGCTTAGCTATCGTGCATCAGTTACCGCAATTTTGCAAGATGGGGTGGTTTTGAATTCAAAATTCAATAACTACATTGCTCGCTTACAGTTTACACAGAAAGCATTGGACGATAAACTTACATTAACAGGTAACTTCAACAGTTCAATTATTGAGAAAAAATGGAATGGTCCGGGTGTAGTGGGCAATGCAATTTTTGCACGTCCTACTGATCCAATTTACAAGTCCAATCCGGATCCTTTGGATAGACGCGGACCCTATTTTATAGACAATACTGTGTTTGGCTACCTCAACCCTTATGCAAGAGCCAAGGAAGTACTTGATGGACGTAACGAAAACACGTTGTTTGCTAGTTTAAAAGCCGATTTGGCTATTACAAAAAATTTAACAGCAAGTTGGTTTGGTAGTTGGAGAAAAAGAAATGATGAAGCTGGTAGCTATTATGCGCCACGCACCACCATTTCAGATGCTATTACCAATAGCGGTATTGCCAATAGAAATACCTATTTGCGTGATGAAAAATTGACCAACGTTGTATTAAATTATCGCAAAACAATTTCCAACCATAGTATTAATGC
>JAIXOS010000239.1 GCA_027486695.1 Chitinophagaceae bacterium
CTCGGCTTGGTATTGAGCAATAGATTCTTTGTTTAAGTGATCGCTCACAACATCTACAAAGGGTTTGTTTTCCTTGAAAAATTGTGGTAAATACAGGTTTTTTCGGCCTTCATAACTTTGTTGGTCAAAATCAATTGCCCTAATACGGTATTGGTAATCTAAAATGTCGGGTGTTATATTGACAATAAAGTTATAACTGCGCATATCGCCTAACAAATGGCTAAAACAACGTTCATTAAATTTTACAAATTCTTTTGCTAGCCTAATTTGATTGGTATTGGAACTGTTTAAATATTCTTGAACAAAAATATCGCCGGGAATACCAGGAATGTGTTCTTCCATTAGCGTGTTTTTATTCGTGAAATAAGTAATTCGGTTAGGGGCTAGTAAATGTTCCAACTCTAAGCCATAAATGCGGCTAGCATCCGCTTTTTTGATGTAGTAATGGTCGCAATTAGCATTGTATTTGTTAACAATTCTAATACGAAAGGGTTGGCTGTTGCCAAAATAGCAGAAGTCGATTCCGGCTACATCCAAATGATTAATGAAACTTAAATCGCCTTTGGTTTTTAAGATGGCATAGTTTTTTACCAAATTTTCTTTGAGGTAATTCCATTCGCGCATATCGTACGAAGCGGTTTCCCAAGCAGAGTGCTGTCCGTTTTTATCAATTATGGGCAAAGTATAGGTGAAACGTTGTAAGTCTTCGTAGGATGCTGGTAAAGGCACTTCGCGTCCATAACGCGTTAGATAGGTTCTTAAGGTGGAGCCTACCGGAAAAATGGGTTTCTTTTTACTAGGACGGTCCAAAATGTTGTTTTCGGGATTGAGTGCTATCATACAAAGTGTTTTAAATCTATTTACACTGTATTTGCAATTATCTGCAGGTTAAATTAAGCAAAGCAGGTAAAAGCAAAACAGTTTTGCAAAGTAAGTGTAATAATTATTATCGATAATTTAACACAAAGTATATCACCAAAGGTTTTTTAAATTATATTGTGCATATGTCAGCAAATAACTATCAGTTTACCTATGCCACTACACCGGAGCCGCATAGGGCAAGAACCAAAGAAATTTTAAAGCAGCACCCCGAAATCCGTGCTTTGATTGGTAAAAACCCGCTCACTTTTGTTGCTATTGTAGGGGTAGTGACTGCACAAATAGTACTAGGCATCCTGCTAGCGCAGCAAAGTTGGTGGTGGGTATTAGCAGCGGCCTATTGTATAGGAGCCTTTGCGTGTCATGCATTGTTTGTGTTAATACATGAATGTGCGCACAAACTCTTGTTTAAAAATCCTGTCGCTAATCGTTTGGCGGGCATTCTTGCCAACATGCCCTTGATTTTTCCAAGCTCGGTATCGTTTGAGCGTTACCATATTAAGCACCATTCTTTCCAAGGCGTACATGAGTTGGATGGTGATTTGCCCAATCATTGGGAGGCCAAACTCATTAATAACAATTGCATTGCCAAAGCTTTTTGGCTGTTGTTTTATCCTTTTTTTCAGCTATTCCGTTTGTCACGTTTAAAGGAAATAAAACCCTTTGATGGTTGGATAGCACTCAATTGGATAGTGCAAATTTTGTTTATTGGAGCAATGTCTTATTTTTTTGGAACAAAAACCATTGTTTTTTTAGTGCTCAGTTTTTTCTTTTCGGTAGGTTTACATCCTTTAGGAGCCCGTTGGATACAGGAGCATTATCTAACCCACGGTCAACAGGAAACATACAGCTACTATGGAGTACTTAATTCGGTGGCTTTTAATGTTGGCTTTCATAATGAGCACCACGACTTTCCATCTGTTCCATGGAATAAATTGCCACACATTAGAACAACGGCTGCAAGTCATTATAATAATTTATTTTTTCACACTTCATGGACAAAATTGCTCTTTCGATTCCTATTTGATAGAGAAATTTCGCTTTTTTCGAGAATTTTGCGATCTAATCGTGGTAAAGTAGCATTAAGCGATGAAAGCAAGCCGGATATTGAATTAGTCAATTAGTATTGTTTATTTTTGAATATGGGCCGTTTACGGCCTATTTTTGTATCCAAAATATTTTTTTTGCCATTTGCAAATTAATGTGTGATTTGTACACGTTAATTTTCATTACTTTAGCGTTCTCTAAAACGATGAACCTTGGCCAAGAAAATAATATCTAACGATGTACGGGCAACTGTTGCTGCCAAAAGTGCTGAAGCACAAAATGTATCTGTAGCAAAATCATCTAGTATGCATTTGCGCAGTATTCAACAACCGAATATAAAAGCAACCAACATGTCGAGCAGTACTAAACAACGTAAAAACAACAATAAAAGTAAGGAAACGGTCAGCAAAGAGGCCGAAGTAGTTGAACAGGTTGCCACCTCACAACGAATAGTTACCAAAACCAAAGCTGATGTCATAAAAAAAACAACTAAAAAGAAGGCAGTAACTTCTTCTGCCGATAGTACTATAGCGGTTAATAAAACACTGCATATCACTTTTCAAATACAGTTTCATACACAGTATGGGCAGTCGTTATCCATATTGGGCAATCATCCAATTCTTGGCAACAATGATATTGCACATGCAGTTCCTATGCAGTATTTGCACGATGGTGCATGGTCTATTGGAATTTCCATACCTGACGCAGAATTATTAAATGAGCCAATCATATACAACTATGTTTTAAAAAATGCCGATGGCTCCGTGGTATACGATTGGGGTACCGACAAGCAAATAGAACCTGCTACTATTGCTACTTCTAAACTACAGGTTTTTGATTCGTGGAATCATGCCGGTTATACAGAAAATGCGTTTTATTCGGTTCCGTTTCAACAAGTGTTGTTAAAGGCCAATCATACACCTCTCACTATTTCACCTACAGCCAAAGCCACACATTTGTTTAAAATAAAAG
>JAIXOS010000263.1 GCA_027486695.1 Chitinophagaceae bacterium
GTTACTAAAAACGCAGGTAAACAACTTGTTGCTAGCTTAAACAAATACAGCCGCCAAATACCCCGCGAAAACTTGGCTATTCAAACAACCATATTACGCAATTGGTATAATGATGTAACTACCAATGCCAACCTTAAAGCAGCACTTGTTTTACTGAATGTTAAAGATTGGGCCGATTTTATCAATACCCAAAACGAGGCATTTGATGTCAAGTATGTACAACGCAGCCAAACAATAGGCAACAACAACCAACTAAACACCGTGGGCGATTTGTTGCCCACGCTGCAAAAATCGTTCAGGGCATTGCTAGACGAAATAACCGCCTTAACCATTTTAGATAAAGGCAAAGGCACTTACACCGCACTCACCAACCAAATTAATGCCCTTATATTACAATACAACACGAGGGCAAAAAATAGATTGGCCGCCAAAAAGCAAGCTACCAATACTGCTAACCAAGCCCCAAAAGGATAAATAGCTTGTAAGCTTACGCCTATTTTGCTTCAAACAGACCCATTACCCCCCATAGTTTGCCCCAATAACCTACGCATGCCAAACAGCCAAAATCATTGGCATTCATGGTTGGGGCAACTATCTTAAATGCCCTTTTCATTATTTCAGCCCTCCGTTCTGCATTGCTTCCCCCCTCCCGTTTATCCATTTTACGTAGAAAAGAATACCCACTATTGCCATTTTAGTTGTTACTTGCACAATATCTTTTCCTGCTAATCGTCAACCCAATTAGCAGCAGATTGGTTGCACAATTACCACCCTAAACCACCCAATTAGCAATATGCGTATAGGCATTGTTTGTTATCCCACTTTTGGCGGCAGTGGCGTTTTGGCCACCGAACTAGGCAAAGCCCTAGCCGACAAAGGCCACCAAGTACATTTTATTACTTACCAACAGCCGGTTAGGCTAAATGTGTTTAATACCAATATTTTTTATCACGAAGTAAGGGTGCCCACCTATCCCCTGTTCGATTATCCACCCTACGAGGTGGCTTTGGCAAGTACTATGGTAGATGTGATTACCAATTACGACTTAGATTTACTACACGTACACTATGCTATTCCGCATGCAAGTGCCGCCTATATGGCCAAACAAATAGTTTTGGAACAATCGGGACGCAATGTTCCGGTGATTACCACGCTGCACGGAACAGACATTACTTTGGTTGGTCGCGACAAAACGTACGAACCGGTGGTTACTTTTTCGCTCAATCAAAGCGATGCTATTACCGCCGTATCGGACAACCTTAAAGCCGAAACCTACAAAAACTTTCCCATCACCAAAGACATTGAGGTGATTTACAACTTTGTGGATGTACAACGGTTCGACAAAAAACCCTTCGATGCATTTAAGAAAGTAATTGCGCCTAACGGCGAAAAAATATTGGCACATGCCAGCAACTTTAGAAAAGTAAAACGCATTGATGATGTTATCAACATTTTTGCAGCTGTAAGGCAGCAATTGCCCGCCAAATTATTGATGGTAGGCGACGGACCGGAAAGGCACAGTGCAGAAGAACTTAGCCGTTCGCTAGGATTGATTGACGATATTCGTTTTGTTGGTAAGCAAGAACAAATGGAAGAGATAATGGCGGTGAGCGATGTATTTTTATTACCAAGCGAATACGAAAGCTTTGGCCTATCGGCACTAGAAGCAATGGCTGCAAGTGTGGTGGTTATTAGTACCAACGCAGGCGGCTTGCCCGAAATAAACATACAAGGCGTTACCGGATTTTTAGCCGATGTAGGCGATGTAGCAGCTATGAGTAAGCATGCAATAACGTTGTTGCAAAACGATGCCCTACTAGCTACCATGAAAGAGGCCGCTTACAAACAAGCTTGTCTTTTTGACATTCAAAATATTGTACCGGTATACGAAAAACTTTACAGTCGTTATTGCCGCATGGGCAATTGTTTTGAAACCAACGATGCATAACCCAACCATTGATAATACATTAATCCCCTACAAATCGACCAACACTAATAGCATATACTTTAGTACCTAGCCAACTTACATGCGCATTGTTGGTGCCTTGCGTTTTTGCAGGGCCAAATACAAAGCCAAGGGGTACATCGGTCAGTTTGTTGGTAATAATCAATATGTCGCCACGCCCTATACCACTTTCCTTTTTTCGGGAGTCGTTAAAATGTGCTTTTTTCCCGGAACAATCCAAAACCGTTAAAGCATATACGGCATATTGATTCAATATACTATCGTTCAGCATTGTATTGTTTCCACCATATTGCGTTGCAAAAGTACTTTCAGTTAGCAAAGCGGGAGGTTCAACAACAAACATAATATGCCCATTATACTTGCTACCGGGGCTATATCCAAAAGCCAAAACATCGCCTTGTTGCACCTTCGAAAACCCACCTTTTTTTTGCCCATCATACACGCCAAAGGGTCGGTTTTTGGTTTGGTTGTATGCCTCAATCTCTTCCTGCATGGTACCGCCGCATACATATTGCCAACCATTGACCTTTCGATGTTGAAATGTAGGAAACGCTACCGCAAACTGATACGCAGTGGCAACATACCCTTTGTATGCAAAGGGCGAAGTAGCGTGTTGGTGTACAGCCTTCATTAATTGCAAATAGGCATTGTTTTCGTAGCTTTTGGATGCAACTGACGAGAGCGTACGCACAGCATAACCCACACAATCCGAAATGCCCACCAATGATTGCTTGTGCGCATAATATAAAATATTGGGAATGCGCTTAGGCCAACTGTAAGCAAAGTGCGTAATGCCCAAACTGTCGTACTGCTCAGCAGTTGCATAATATTGGCTATTGGGGTTTTGGTATTCCTGAATCACTTTAACATCAAGTGTATCGCCCATTGTGGGCAATATAGCCTGCTGATGCAACAAAAAAGGATAGGCAATAGCCTCAGCAGCTTTAGCCACCGATGTGTAAACTGCGGAATTGTATTCCTGTAGCCACTTATTAGACTGAGCAACTACGTGCGTATAATTAACCACCAACAACACTAGCGTTATCACCCATTTAAATACATCTCTTAGCTTGCGCATCATAGCTACCCCTTTATAGATACAGTATACTTTGCCTATCTTTTGTAACATCGTAAAAACCTTGCTGCGCACATTGTGTTACTTAACTTAATAGCCACCCAATAGGCTCTCTAAACAGCTTACAAGCTTTGAAAGTAGCTATACAGTTGGTCAAAAACAAAATGCTTGAACAACGGTGTGTTTTGTAGCTTCGTTTGTACAAAAAAATATGTGCAATGGCCAATACTTCCTATTACGGCAATAACAACCGCTCACTTTTTTTAGGCATTATTCTATTGTTTGGCTCTCTCCTACTGTATAGCTTGGCTGAATTTTTTACCGCTTTTTTAGCAAGTGTCATGTTTTATGTTATTAGCAAGCCAATGGTAGCCATACTAATGCAAAAAGGGTGGAAAAAGTCGTGGATTTCGGTAGTCATTATTACGGTTTCCTTTTTTATTATTTTATTACCTATTGTGGTATTTGGCACGTTACTATACAGTAAAGCAAGCACCCTTATACAACATCCGCAGGTAATTATTGCTCCATTGCAACACATTGCCAACACCCTACAACAAAAACTGAATATCAATATAATTAGTGCAAGCAACATCAATCAATTGCAAAAAGCCATTACGCCACTCGTATCAGGTATACTCAATTCAGGTGTCAACTTTTTTTCTTCGATGGTAATGATGTATTTTTTCTTGTATTTCATGATACAAAATACCAATAAAATGGAAGCACTACTGGTGCTATATGCCCCATTTAAACGCTCGGTGGTGGGCATGTTTGGTAATGAATTGAAGGCACAAACCTTTAGCAATGCGTTAGGCGTTCCGCTCATTGCCGTTATTCATGGTTTTCTTGCTTTTTTGGGATATTGGATAACAGGTGTAAACGATGCCGGATTTTGGGGAACATTAACAGGGTTTGCCTCGGTAATACCTTTGGTAGGCACTGGGCTTATATGGGCGCCTATCAGTGTATATTTACTCAGTACGGGAAAAGATTGGCAAGGTCTATTTTTGCTTACGTGGGGCGTTGTAGCAATTGGCATGAGCGACAATTTAATTCGCTTTGCGTTAGCTAAACGGATGGCCGATGTGCACCCGGTGGTAACCGTACTAGGGGTAATAGTAGGACTTAAATACTTTGGTATTACAGGGCTCATTTTTGGGCCGTTGGTAATTTCGTATTTTCTAATTTTATTAAAAATATACTACATACAGTATAAAAAGAAAGAATTGATACCAAAATCAAGCTAAGTAGCTAAAAAAAATAACCAAACAAACAAAAGAGACGCTAATTTTTCACTTTTTTTTTTTTTTTTTTATTTATTTTAAAAAAAATGATGAAAAAGTTTTGCCATTTTTAACAAATATTTGTAACTTAGTGCTAGAGAGCAATCAAAGCAATCTTTTTAAACACAATACTACTTTGTAAATTGTAGCTATTGGATGACGATTTCACTTGCCTGTGTATTGCAATTGTTTACTTGTAGTAACGCATTTTATAATCATAAAACCAAGAGCTATGAACATCAGTACCACCGTTCTTTCAACAGAATTTGCACAAGAAATTGTACATTTTTTTACCACGCCAATTAAATTTCACTTTGTGGATTTATTAATTGGATTTGGATGTGTACACCTTGTTTATGCAATCAGCATTTTATTGATTCGCATGTACCAACAAAACAAAGAGACCTCAGCCAATTTCTAACACCTAAATGTTTATGCTATTGCAACAAACGCTACTTAACTAATAGTGCAGGATTATTTATACCCTGCACTATTTTCTTTTTAACTCTTCAATATCTTTTTGCCTCAAGCAATTGCCCACATTAATCAAAGACTAAATTGTGTTACGGCAACAGTCAGCCTACTCAAAACGTTGTTTAAATAGAGCTTGTAGTTATCCAATATTGAAACAACAGCTACCATCGTCGTTCGGGGCATATTTATCCATGCACATCAATAATATTTAATCGTTAAGAAATAGAACAGAATCGATAAAACCACCTAGCAAACACCACGGACTCAACATATTAATCATAATCAATTTGCCAAATGTTGGTTTTTTTTCGTAAATTCACACAATACACCATCTAACTCTACTTATGAACAAACTGTATACTATAACTTTTTTTATAGCAGGTATTGTTATAATAAGTTGGAAAACCTTGTTGTTTTTTTCCCGAGGGCGTAAATACAGAACGTTGGACTGGCTTTGGTTTAACCGATATTCCATAATTAATTCTGCCTCAAACAAAAGCAAGGAAACAAAACAATTTTCCAATATTCTTTCAATCGCTTTTTTAATCTTAGCAATCGTTTATTTGTTCTTAATGTACTTGCAAACATTAGAGCATTAAATTGTCTTGATGTTGCAAGCACAAGCGAAGCACCCTTAAAATGCTATTAAATTTTCAACCACTCTTCAGATAAGGAATTATTGTAAAATATAGTTTTGCAAATGATGAATGGTATCTTGTTGTAACTGGATGATGGTTTTTACTACATCGCCAATTGAAACCATACCAAGTACCACCCCATTTTCTACAACCGGCAGGTGTCGTATATGGTTTTGGCTCATTAAGTTCATACAATCATCAATAGATTCTTGTGCTGTAATGGTAATGGCATTAACAGACATAATTTCCTTCACTAAGGTGTCGTGCGAAGTTTTTCCTTTTAAAATAATCTTTCGGGCATAATCGCGTTCCGACAAAATACCTACTAATTGATGGTTGTCGATGACTAGTACAGCACCAATGTTTTTTTTACCCATTAACACTAATGCATCGTACACTGTAGCATTGCTAGCAATAGAAAATACTTCAAAGCCTTTGGCTTGTAGAATGATAGAAACTTTCATAAAGCAATCGTTTTGTGTGAGGAAAATGACGAGGAAGTTGTTGAGCGATATGGCGTTCGCTCTTATGAAGTTAAGCCAATTTTGGAATAATTATTTGCTTTGGTAGAAAAATAATATCCCCACTATTCTGTGTATGCACCCCTGCATGGCAAATTTTTGAAAAAGCCTACCAGAACATCAGGAAACTCTTTTATTAGGCAACTACATTCCCTATACCATCACCTATGCCATCTCCCATGACAAGGAGGTTACCCAATCACAATTACCATTCTCATTGCAATAAAAAAGCGGATTGCTTTACAACAATCCGCTTAACACAAATTACTTGCTTATTTAGGCCCTGTTAACGTTTTAAAAGGATGTTTTTGCGTTGGTAAACAGCATCTGCCCCATCAACCGTTAGCATATACGCCCCAAGATTAGAACCGTTCGTATTCAAGTCAACCAGTACCTTATTAAGGCCTCTTGTGGCCTGTACGGCTTTGGTATAAATAACTTTTCCGGTGGTCAATTCTGTCAGTCTAACCGTTAAGGAAGCATTTTTATCGCTTCTAAAGCTACATGTAAAGCTGCTAGTGGCTGGATTAGGATACACTTGTACCTCTTTGGAGCTTAAGCTATTTACGTATACCGCATCCTCTTTGGAGAAGCTAATACTTTTAAAGCTATTCGTTATTGAAGTTGTTTTACCCGTACCAACTTCAATACTCATAACGATAGTAGAAATA
>JAIXOS010000189.1 GCA_027486695.1 Chitinophagaceae bacterium
TCTTACCCCCTCTAACATCAACCTTAAGAACTGTTCCCCGTTTTGGGAGTGCAAATATAGAACCTTCACAACTAATAAACAAACCTTTCTCAAAAAAAATATCAAAAAAGAAAAAAGGAATCCACAAATACTACAAACTTACCCCTCTTTTCCAAGGTAAAAACTGCTCAAGGGAAGCGGAATTGGTATTTAATAACCAATACTCATACAAACAATTTACTATCTTTTTTTCTACCCTTATACCTTTGAATGGTTGGTTGTGTAACTGTACAAGAGGGCAAATAGGATTATGAATATCATTATTGGCATTACCTCCTACTCTTACTAATATAGTAGCACCTCCTGCCACTAATGCGGTTTGACTGATGGCTTTGTTGGGCGGAGAGAACATCCAGTTTAGGCCCGGATGAATAGCGGTTTCTGCATAATCAAGCACATCGGCAGCTGCACACCAAGGTACAAACCGCTGATTAGGCTCGTATTGCGAATGGTTTGATGCATATGCTGATTGGTACAAATGTAACAACTGATCAAACTTACCAATCAGCTTTGGATGTTGCAACTGACTTTTAACCATCTGTAAAGCAATATTACTATCATTTTGTGCCATCAACACTTTACACTCACTAGCTACCAATTGACTGATTATTTTTTGTACATTGTTTGCATCGGTTTTACTTACCAAAGGAGTATCTGTTTGTATACCTATACACAATTGGCTAAAGGGAGTATGTATTGGAACACACTGGTTGATTTGTTCTAAACCCTGAATTATTTGATTGATGGCTAAAGTTATCAATTGCTGTTCGCTAGCAGCCTGCTGCTGTTCTATTATATGTAGTGGCTTGTTAAAAGATGGGTTGGCAGTTTTAACGTACTGCAACAACTGCTGCGTTTGCAAGTTTTGACAACCCAAACTAATTATACTAACTCCCCCAACATTGGGATGATTGATATACGCTGCAAGTAGACGTGCTAGAACGTCAGCATCTTGTCTGGTGCCCCCACATCCTCCTGTATGGTTTAGAAATTTAACACCCGTTACATTATTGAATACAGGCGCAACAGCAAAATCTGTTTCGCTTACTGCTTCATTTGCATTTAGTTGTATACCTTGTTTATATGATTGTGCTAATTGATTTGCGTATGCAGCATAAGGATTGCTATTTTGGTATCCCAATTGGTACAAAAGTGCTTCCTTAATAACGTCAAGATTTCTATTTTCACAAAAAACAGTTGGCACTACTAGCCAAAAATTGGCCGTACCCACCCTCCCGTCACTCCGTGTATATCCAAGAAATGAGCTAGCAGAGGAGGCCGTTTGGCTATTGGAAATTAATTCGTGTTTTGCTATTTGGGGAGACATGATTGCTTTTCTTGCAAAGAAATTGTGTATTACTTCTATTATCTTCTCATAAATTAACCATTATGTAAGCTATTTACACTCATTTAATGCAATTATGTCCCTAGCAAAGCATATTTTCCATAAAACGGATACTACCACAGTAAACATAATGTAGAATTAGGTAGTTAGTAGAAAGCAAAAAATATTAGGTGGTGGTAAAAGATTAGTGATTAGGGTTAAAGAAGCAATCATAGAACAATTGAAACGAAAACAGCTTTGCTTAAAAGGGAGAAGGACTTATTGACCTTATTAAAAAAATTGATTACAATCAATTTTACTAGCTTTTAGCTACGCCTAGCAATAACAATATCCAGGCTATAATTAACTGCAAACCACCAAGGGGTGTAATTGGTCCTACCCAAGCCAAATAATCAGCTCCTGCTATTTGCTTATAAGTTAGTAAATACAAACTACCACTAAAAAAAACTATACCGGAAATAAACAAACAGCCTGACCAATAAACATATTGATTGGGAAAATCTTTGTACAAGAATGCAACAGCTATCAAGGCGAATACATGGTAAAATTGATAACGAACGCCTGTTTCAAAAATGGCAATTGTTTCGGCGGGGGCCATTTTTTTTAGTGCATGACTACCAAAAGCACCTAATGCCACACTTAAAGCACCTAATAAAGCAGCAGACTGAAAAAAAACTTTATACATATTGTTGAAGTATTGACAGTAAATAATCGATATGGATATTCGTTCCTTGTACATGCCATTTAGCTAGTTCGTAATAAGGTTTACGCGTCTCGTAACGTTCAGTAAACAACTGTGCTACTTCTGTTGATGATTTGTTTTGAATAGCCGGACGATGCGCAACTTGTTGCATTGCCCTATTCACCAAAATAGGCACGGGTTCGTCTATCCAAATGGTAATACCATGTGCATTCATCCAATCCATGTTGTTTAAAAAACAGGGTGTACCTCCACCCGTAGCTATGATAGCAGCTTGCGTCAGTTGGATATTTTGCAACGCTTGTGATTCTTTTTGCCGAAAGTAGGGTTCGCCGAAGGCTTCAAAAAGGTGCGCAATTGTGCTTCCCTCATTTTCTTCAATCACTGTATCTAAATCAAGCCAAGGCAGTTGCATTTTTTCAGCGAGTAACTTAGCCCAATGGCTTTTACCACTACCCATCATTCCTACTAAAAAAAAAGTCATCAATTGCACATTTAGTATAAGGGTACAATATTACACCAATAATAGTAGTTTTTGGGTGCCGTTATCCAATGTTTTGCATACAACATTATAGTTTTACAGTTTGCCCCGGCAATGATAGCTAGGTGCGACCAACAGACCTTCTAGCCAATGGAAACAAAAATCCTAAATGCAAAGGATAGTGTTAAAGAAAAATCAAGCTTCGCAATGTTGAACAAACAAAATATTTGACCGGTATTTATCCGAAAAAAAGAGGCTGCCTCTATAATTGAGGCAACCTCTTGAATTGGATTGTTTTGAATACCTAGGCCAACTTGGCTTTTAAATTAGCATCAAGTGCATCTAAAAATTCTTCGGTATACAAATAATGTTCTCCATGGTTTACTTTATTGCCGTGGATACAAACAGCCAAGTCTTTGGTCATTTTACCACTTTCTACTGTTTCTACACAAACTTGTTCCAATGCTTGGCAAAACTGAACCAATGCTTGGTTGTTGTCAAGTTTGCCTCTAAATTCCAAGCCACGCGTCCAAGCAAAAATAGATGCGATAGGATTGGTGGAGGTTGGTTTTCCTTTTTGGTGTTCGCGATAGTGACGGGTTACTGTTCCGTGTGCCGCCTCTGCTTCCATAACAGTACCATCGGGAGTAACAAGGGTTGATGTCATTAAGCCCAAGCTTCCAAAGCCTTGTGCTACAGTATCGCTTTGTACGTCGCCATCATAGTTTTTACAAGCCCAAACAAAATTACCATTCCATTTTAGTGCACTTGCCACCATATCATCAATTAAACGATGTTCGTAGGTTATACCGGCTTCTTGGTACTTGGCTTTGAATTCTGTTTGATAAATATCTTCAAAAATATCTTTGAATCGGCCATCATATTTTTTTAAAATGGTGTTTTTGGTAGACAAATACAGAGGCCATTTTTTAATCAATGCTTGATTAAAGCAAGAACGGGCAAAACCTTTGATGCTTTCGTCAGTATTGTACATGGCAAGTGCTACGCCATCACCTTTGAAGTTAAATACTTCAAACTCTTGAACGGTACCGTCTTCTCCTTCGAACTTGATGGTTAATTTACCTTTTCCTTTGGTAACGAAATCGGTAGCACGGTATTGATCGCCAAAAGCATGACGTCCAATACAAATAGGAGCCGTCCAATTAGGTACTAAGCGGGGTACATTGCTACATACGATAGGTTCGCGAAAAACCGTACCGTCTAAAATATTGCGTATAGTACCGTTCGGGCTTTTCCACATTTGCTTTAAACCAAATTCTTTTACGCGTTGCTCATCGGGTGTAATGGTAGCACATTTAATACCAACACCATATTGTTTAATAGCGTTTGCGGCATCAATTGTTACTTGATCGTTGGTTAAGTCACGGTTTTCCATACCCAAGTCGTAGTATTTAATTTCTACATCTACATAAGGAAGGATTAATTTATCTTTAATAAACTTCCAAATGATGCGGGTCATTTCGTCACCGTCTAGCTCTACTACGGGGTTAGCAACTTTAATTTTTTGTGACATATATGCAATTTTAACTGATTAAGGGTGCAAAAGTAATGATTTACAAATTTCAAACACTATTGTGTTGGTAGTATTCTACTACATTTGCCAAAAATAACCCTAGAAAAATGGAATCTACAACTGTTATGATATTGATTGCGGTAGTTGCGGTAGCCGGTATTGCTGCATGGTTTTTTATCAATAAAAACACAGCTGATGTTGCTGCTAGCAATATTCCCACACCTGTTTCCGCTGCTTCCAAAGAAATGCAGTTGCAAGCATATGAACGATTAACGCTATTAGCAGATAGGATTGCATTGCCCAATTTGATTCCTAGGGTTAACCAACCCGGCTTAACAGCAAGGGACATGCAAATGCTGCTTACCTTATCAATAAAAGAAGAATTTGACTACAACATAACCCAACAAATTTATGTTAGCTACGATGCTTGGACAGTAGTAAAGCAACTAAAAGAACAAAGTACCCTTATTGTAAATCAGGTAGCCAATCAGTTGCCTGCTGATGCCACTGGAGCGGATTTGAACAGGGTTTTGATAGAATTTTTAATGAACGACCCTAAAGGAAAGCTACACGAAATGGCTTGTGAAATCATTAGCAGCGAAGCAAAAAAAATCATGTAATTTCTAATTATTTTCAATTAGATTGAAAAGTAGCGTATTGAAGACACTTGATTAAACGAAAGACCGACAGCATTCACTCTCAACATTACCTATTTAATAAATCGGCAAGAGCAATTTAGCGGTAATTTGAGCTTGTAATTTGTAAATACAAAAGCTGTATAACTCCTCAATCTGCTCCATAGTATTTCTTATGTTGAACGGTGCCAACGCCCTTACAGCCCAATAAGTAGTAGCGGCCCTTGGCTCACAACATCAAAAAGGCTACCGTGTAGCCGTTTCTCCCAATTAATAAGCAGTAAAGCTACTTGGTGAAAAAAAAGATTGCACTTATAGGAAAATAAAAAATCTACCACAGCAACCCAACCAAGTAGCGAAAACTTACCTTAAAAGCATGTTTTTTGATTAGAAAAATCGTATTTGATGCATTTTCCAACAATTGTGAAAACAAAATACGCTTCTGTAAGCACAAATGTCCATATATAAAAAGATGCAACATGGAAATTGACAATTGATTTTGTTTAAAAAAAATTGCTGGCAATTGAAAAAAGATTTAACTTTTCTCTTCTAAACGATTGCTAGTATGATACAACTCCACGAAATCAAAGTTGGCGACTTTGTGCGCGCCGAATACGACGGTCAATTATGGGAAGGCACCGTTAGTATAATCAATAACAACGACAATCTTATTTGCGTTGCCACTAGTGTAAAGGAATTTTGGTTTATTCCTGAACAATTGTACCCCATTCCACTAAACGAAGAAAATTTGCTGAAGTTGCATTTTGATAAGGAAGTAAACGACGACGGCAGTATTAAGTTTTGGAAAGATGGTTTACAATTAATTGCATATACCAACAACTTTGCCCACATAGACCTTTGGTATTTGAACCAAAAAAAGCAAATAGACAATGTGCGTTATTTACATCAACTGCAAAATCAGTTTATGGAAATTGCCATGTAAACAGCAAAGCAACTACAAAGGTTATTGTGTGGTTTATCTTTAACTACCCAATAGCCTTTGTACAAGCTAGTAACTTAATGTATTCTATCGCCACGTACTTCTAATTGCTGTATCACTTCTGCTTCGTATTGCAGCCATTCTTTCCAACGGGTTTTCACCTTGTTTTTATCAATATACTGTTCTGCCAAATCTATAAACAAAGTATAGTGTCCGGCCTCGCTTTCCATAAAGCGACGATAAAATTGT
The DNA here is from genome assembly GCA_027486695.1 of Chitinophagaceae bacterium. GTDB lineage: Bacteria > Bacteroidota > Bacteroidia > Chitinophagales > Chitinophagaceae > Parasediminibacterium. The sequence goes on from JAIXOS010000189.1 coordinate 5,924, forward strand.
CGGAAATAGGCATCCTGCAATCCTTCGCTTAA
>JAIXOS010000143.1 GCA_027486695.1 Chitinophagaceae bacterium
TATTACCCTGAAAAATATGCCACGATACTTGTGCACCTACCAAATAAGCACCTGCACTAAAGCCTAGCATTCTGCTATCGTTTAATTGATAACTACCAAACGCATTCAGCTTAGGTAAATAACTCATTTTACTAGATTGTATCATTAAGTTACTGGCATCAATTGCTTTTTGCATGGCCATAAAATCGGCTCTTGTAGCAGCAATCGTATCTTTTGTTATGGTGGTAAATGCAGTTTTAGTTGCTGTATAAATGGTGCCCAAAGGTTGCCCCATCAAGGCACTTAAATAATCTGATGCATTGCCAATATTACTTTTGGCTTTGGCTAAATTATTTTCCAAGCTAGCTACCTGCACTTGTACATTCAATACATCTGATTGTTGAACGAGGCCTTGTTTGAAATAGTTGTTGCTAAATGTACAAACGGCTTTGGTGGTGGTTAAAGCTTCTTCTATTACTGCCACAGCATCGTAAGCAAGTTGCAATTGTAGGTAGGCTTTTTGCACTTCAAAGCTGATGTATTCGCTTGTGCGTTGGGTTTTGTATTGGTACACTTCTATTTGCTTGGCGGCACCTTTGCGCATGTATACAGCATCCATATTGATTAAGGGCTGTTGCACTTCTAACTTGGTGGTAAAATCGGGTGTAGCACCAGGACGATTGAGTAAATCGGGGTTGAAATCGCTTTGCGCAATACTCTTTTGTTGCAGTTGAAAACCAAAAGCATTTAAAGGGTTGTTGGTACTAAAAGCTGTATAGCTAAGGCCAACTTGTGGTAAGTAAATGGCTTCGGTTTGTTTGTAATTGGCGGCTGCAATGGTTTCATCCATCTTGGCTAACTGCACCGTTTTGTTGTTGCTGAGTGCCTTGCTAGTAGCTGCTTCTAGCGTTAATAGTTGGGTTGTTTGTGCCTTGGTTATTGTGGTAATGCTAGCTAAAGCTATTACCAAAACTGCCAGCGTCATCGAATGTTGTAACTGTTTCATCACCGTTTTTTATTTAGGGCAAAACTATCGGCCTAAAAACGGGTGGTTGGTAACATTAGTCACTTTCGTAGCTACTTTGGTTTTTTAAAAACTACTAGCGATAGCGATACAATTGGAAAGTGATTCCGGCTCTTTCACTTGATAAAAATAGCTACATTACTCCTCGCTTGCAGCCTCATACATGGTAGCTTGCTGTCGCAATACTTGAATTTGTATCTCTAATGTTTTAATGGCCAACCAACTATTCTTTGCCAATTTCTTCTCCGCATCTATACGCATAATTTCAAGCCAATTGGCTACTTTATTACTTATCTCAGTATGTGTTTGCTTGTAACACTCAATAAAGGCAAGCATATTAACGGCTTGCTGCTGGTGCAGTAACATTTTGTTTAACTTTTTTTGTAGGGGGTGGCATTGCATTGTACACCATTCTGCGGCCTTTTGCAGCTTTTCTTTATCACTTTCTGTACTTGTTGGTAAAGCTGCTTGTTCTAGTTTAAGGGCAATCAATACCAAATCGTTTAGTGCCATACTAGCTGCGGAAGGCAAATCTCTGGTATCATTATCATGATGGCTAAGGGTACTTTGTTTTGCGCCTATTAAAGCTCCTAATGCTTGCTGGCTAATGCCTATTTTTTCGTATAACAAATGACTAATGGCCATATTTTTTTATTTTTTAAAACCTGTTGTAATATTTCATTTGCAATAAAATAAAATATTGCAACAACAATATTACAAATTGGTAATAAAATTTTTGTAACTTTTTAAAATATTACAACGAGTGTAGTGATACACTATGTGTGCAGTTCAAATTATTATGGAATTGATGATGCTAATCGTATCTCTATACTTAGCAATCTCTATGCTCATTTAGCAGTAATCATCTTTCTCCTTCGCTTTTCAGCATTTTATCTTCTAATTTACTCCCCCCCTCTTTTTTTCTTGACAAAAAAAGAGGCAAAAAAGTCAAGGACGAAAAATGTACGCCCATTTCGTCCGTTCAGCTCTGATTAGCTGTCGTACTACTGTAAACTGAACTTTGGAATCATGTTTGTGCATGGTTGGCCAATTACCATCTAGTAACTACCATTTGTATTACTGCTGCTTTGCCTTGGTGAAAAGGGCCTTCATTCAAAATAACTTCTGTGGTATGTAAACAATCTATTTGCATACTTTTAAAGTCATCTTGCAACATTTCTGTCGTATAAAGCATATCTGCATTTTTAGGGCCGCCAGAACTGTATTGCAGTTGCTGTGGGTTAAATGCTTCCATGATGATTTTACCACCTGGCTTTAACCATGTAATAGCTTTGTGGTGTATTGCTTGTCTGATGGCCGGTGGAAAATGTGCAAATACAAAAGCTACTGCATCTACACTATTAACGGCATAATCTATTTTCGTAGCATCCTCAATAGCATAATTGATTGCCACTTGGTGCTTGCTAGCTAATTGTAGGGCTTTTACTTTACCTGCATCGCTGCTATCAAATGCTTGTACTTGCCAACCTTTGGTGGCCGCATAGACTGCATTTCTACCTTCGCCCTCGCAGGGTAAAATAAGATTGCCTATAGGTAGTTTACCTAGTTGCTCTGCAAAAAAAACATTGGGTGCTTCGCCATAAACATAGTGGCTTTCGCTGTATCGTTCGTTCCAAAAATGATGATTCATAGTAGCGTAAAGACGGGATGGTTCAGGTGTAAGCGTGCTCGAATAGGAGCATTTGTTGCTGCATCTATTCACCGAGCAGGGCAATAGGGTACTTTTATTGGTGTTGTTGAATAATGCTTACAAGATTATTTTTTTTTTTTTTTTTTCTTTGTCGCCATAAAGGCTTCCCATTTTTAAATAGTATTAAAGTAGGTACACCTTGAATTTGGTAGGCTTGAGCGGCCTGCGGATTTTTATCTACATCAATTTTAATGATGCTAGCGGTATCGCCAACAGCTTGTTTTACGTCTTTTAAAATAGGTGCCATGGTTTTGCACGGGCCGCACCATTCTGCAAAAAAATCTACCAAAACCGGCTTTTCTGATTGTATTATTTCGTTGAATGTCATCGCTTACTTTTTAGGATGTAAAATTTATTAAGATGCCGTTTTCTTTTCCTCTTTTTTAAACATGCCACTAACCAATGCGCCCATCATAGCACCATATAAACTACTGTTAATAGGGCTAGAAGTGATAGCGCAACTACCCGAAGTGCAGCCTATAAATTTCCAGTAGCAAAAGCCACCTACGCTACCAATAGCTGCACCAATGAGGTAGAATTTATTTGTTGTTAACCACTTCTTCATAACTAATATCATTGGTTGTGTTGTTCGTTTTTTTGATAGGTGTGTAACAGCCCGATGCACCACAGCAACCGTAATTAAAGATGGCCATTGCTGTAAAGGCTGCGCCAAAAAATATAAACAGGGCATCTTTATTTACCACCGCTTGAATGGTAATTATAATGCCTATAGCCAACCTTACAAAACGCATAAAATGCCAATTGCGAAATAGGATTTGTTTCATGGTAGATAAATTGATACAAGATTAAAAGTAAGGTAGTTACTGTTACCCCATTGGTATCAAAAGTTACAATTGCATTGATCATATTGCCCATTACTAATAACTATATTTATCCATGTCTGTTGAAAACACCTCCCGAAAGTTGTAAACTTTCGGGAGGGTACATTACCAATGGGTTGCGTTAAGGATTGAAGCGGATACCCCACAGCCGACATCCTGAAAGGTGGCGGCGAGGAGTATGAGCGAAAAGCCTGACCCGAAGGGGAACGCCCTATAAATTAACCAATAATCCTTCGAAATGGCAGTTGTCCGTTTCGTGTACGGTGTTGTATTTGTGACGATAAAGGTTATTTTTTTTGGTGGTAAATGGGTAAGTGAAACAAATGCAGTTGGTGCAGTAGGTGCAGTAAAGTTTGCTTTTGATAGTCGTTTAAATTGCCGGTAATGGTATGGGCAATCGTGTTCATGGCTGCAAAAGAGGCTGCTAATGCAGTGGTACCTTTTTCGGTAAGTGTTAAGCGTTTGCTGCGTTTGTCGTTCATATCGGTTGATTGCTGTAACAGTTCATTTTTTAGCAATCGATTAATTACTTCCATGCCACTTGTTTTTTCCATTACATTTTTTTCTATCAATTCCATTTTGGTAAAGGAATGATTGGGAAATAAATAAATGAGAAAACTAAAATCGTCGAAGTTGTTGATGGCACTGTCTGTCAGCATTTTTTTCATATGCATTTTGGCATATCGATTCAGGAAAATGATGTATTTGCTGATAACACTTTCTGTAGATTCTTCCATGTTTTCTTCTTTTACAAATTCAATGCTTTGCGTTTGATTTTTCTGTTGCAAAAGCCATTCGGCAAACACAAATTCGTTGTTCAAGGGTCCTAATTGCGATTCGTATTTTTCTATTTGTTGAATTATGTTGACGAGCATTTGATAGTTCATAAAAATTTTTTTAGAACAATTTTGTACTTAATTAGAACAAAATTAAACCAATCTTGTTTTTGCTTTTACAATAATTATTTTATGAAACATCCACCTAGAACAAAAGTTGTATTTATGAAAAAACTGGTCGTTTTTACTTTTATTGTATTAGCAAGCCTACAAAGCTTTGCCCAAAAAGCCGGTATTGTTTACGGTACAGTGATAGACAAATTAAGTCAACAACCCATTACCGGTGCAACGATTTCTATAAATAAGCAACAAGCAATTACCAACGAAAAAGGAATGTTTAGATTGGTCAATATTGTACCGGCAACCTACAACATTACCGTAAAAAGTATTGGTTTTGCAGAAGTTACCAAATTTAATATTGTGGTAAATGCAGGAAACGCAACCGAAATCAACTTTGAATTAGAAACTACTAGTACCAATTTAGAAAATGTAACCGTGAAAAGTACGGGCAGAAAAACGGTAAAAGCTGCTACTTTAGAAACCCCGTTAAGTGTACAACGCATGACTACAGAAGAAATTAAAGCCAATCCTGGCGGAAACTTTGATATTAGTAAAGTGATTCAAAGTTTACCCGGTGTTGGTGGTGGCGTAGCCGGTGGGGGTTTTAGAAACGATATTTTAATACGTGGTGGTGCACCTAATGAAAATGTATTTTATGTAGATGGCATTGAATTACCAACCATTAACCATTTTGCCACACAAGGTGCAGGTGGTGGTCCACAAGGTATTTTAAACGTTAGTTTTATTGAGGATGTAAAACTCAGTTCAAGTGCTTTTGATGCAAGATTTGATAATGCTTTATCCTCCGTTTTTGAGTTTAAACAAAAAAAAGGCAGCAATGCACAACTGCAAGGCAATGTGCGTTTAAGTGCCACCGAATTGGCAGGAACGTTTGAAGGGCCTTTAACCAAAGGCAACAAGCCTACCACTTTTTTAGCGAGTGCAAGACGTAGTTATTTACAATTACTTTTTTCAGCATTAGACTTACCCATAAGACCCAATTATTGGGATTTTCAATTTAAAACCTCTACACAACTCAATGCAAAAACTACGCTTACCTTGTTGGGTGTGGGTGCAATTGACCGTTTTAGTTTTGCGGCTCCAAAAGAAGCTACACCTGAAAAATTGTATAGCATTAGTAGTAATCCTGCTGTACAGCAAAACAGCTATACGGTTGGTGGTTCTATTAAACGACTCGTTAAAAACGGTTATTGGAATTTGGCCATTAGCAGAAATGTATTGGATAATCAGTTAGATAGATACAGCAACAACCTAACGCCATCAGAAGCTACCAGAAACTTGAAACTAACAAGTGTTGAAGCCGAAAACAAACTTCGCTTTGATGTAAATCAAAACTTCAATGGCTTAAAATTGGCTTACGGTTTTACTGCTCAATTGGTGAATTTTAGCAACAATACATTTGCAAAAATTAGCGAAGCCCCGTTGGTTGTCAATAATTTTAATAGCACACTTCAGTTTGGAAAAATGGGTGCTTTTGTGCAAGTAGGAAAACGCTTTATGGACAATCGTTTGGGCTTGAGTGCCGGTGTAAGAAGCGATGTAAACACATTTACCAATAATGGTGGCAATGCGTTGCAAACTTTATCGCCTAGAGTAAGCATCAACTATGTGTTGGCAGATAAATGGAATGTAAGTGCTAGTGTGGGTAGATATGCCAAAATTGCTCCTTATACCATTTTAGGATTCAAAGACAATAATGGAAATTTCGCCAATAAAAATGCAGATTATACCATCAGCAATCACTATGTAGCAGGTATTGAACATTTACCAAGTAATAACCTTCGTTTTACGCTAGAAGGCTTTTATAAAACGTATCAAAATGTACCTATTAGTGTTCAAAAGGGCATTAGTTTGGCCAATTTGGGTAGCGATTTTAATGTTTTGGGCAACGAAGCCGTGGTGACCAACGGAAAAGGAAGGGCTTATGGTTTTGAATTTTTTGCTCAGAAAAAGTTAACCAATCGCTTTTTTGGAATTTTTAGTTACACCTTTTACAAAAGTGACTATACCAACAGCAACAACCAATATGTTGCAAGTGCTTGGGATAACCGACATTTGGTAAGCATGACATTGGGTTACAAACTACCTAAAAACTGGGAAATTGGATTGAAATTTCGCTATCAAGGTGGTGCACCTTTTACGCCATTTAACGATGCTGCAAGTAGGGCTAATTTTTTAACCTTGGGTGAAGGTGTTTTAGATTATACGCAATTGAATACACAACGCTTGCAAGCTTTTAATGCTAGCGATATTAGGATTGATAAAAAATGGAATTTCAGAAAACTAACGTTCGATTTGTTTTTAGATGTTACCAATTGGTATGCAGCCCAAACCTTTGCTCCTGCAACATTTACCTTTAAAAGAAATGAAGCCAATACGGCATTTTTAACCACCGATGGACAACCTATTCAAGCAAATGGCAGCAACGGCATTCCTTTTTTATTGAATAATAACGAAACCCAGGTTTTGCCCACCATTGGTTTTATTGTAGAGTTTTAAATACCGCTGTGTTATCCATAAAATACCTACCCTTGAAATTTTAAGTTGGGGGTAGGTATTTGCGGATGCATGGAAACAAAGTAGTAAATAGAATGCAAGACGTGATAAGTAGAAAAATTCTGACCGTAGGAGGGCATCAATGCCCATATGTGAAATAGGAAGTTGAAGTAAAGATATAAAGCTACTAATGGAATGTGGACACTACATTGCTGATGCTGATTATACGTAGCCAATAATACAGCGTTTAGTAAAACTTTAGCAAATACTTTTGTTATTCAGTACAGTTCTTTCTATTTATGGAAATGGCGTTTCTTCTCGTGGGATAAAAAAACCTTTTATACAATTTAAGTTCCGAATACAGACTTGTATGTGATTTTTTGATTGTATACCAGCTCCCTCATAAACAGGACCACCCTCTGTAAAAATCCCCCTTATAGTATCAAATGGGGTAAGTGGGCTAAAACCATGTTTCACGGTGTCTTTTGTAATTTTCTCTTCAATTTTTTGATGTAAATATTCAATGACGGCACAATCTAATTCCCTTAATATCAAGTCATGGTATTGGTCTTTTGGAAGATCTTTATTTTGAGGTAAAGTTTTGCCGCTTATTTTTAAATCTTCCTTAAGTAGTTCGTAATAATCAGGGAGTAAATTGATAAATGTAGCGTCAGTGAGATCTAAGCAATTATCTAATAAGTATACTACTCCCACAACAGATGGTGTTGTTAAAGTTTTTCTTTCTTGTTTGTCTTTTGCCCATTGAAAGGCACGTTCATAATTATTTTCCCATAAATAAAAGCCATTACCAAGCCAATCATAGGTTTCTTGACTTGATTTCACAAAATTAGGATTGTTAACTAATTGATTTCTCACACTTTCATCACAACCGTGAAATCCAATTGTCAAATTAGGTCTATTTCTGTAAATAATCATTTAACTGTAGTTGCGACACGTTTTAGATTACTAAATTTTCCAGTAAAATTTCCTTGTTTTGTCAAAATTTTTGCCGATTGCAATGTAAATACGATCTTATTTTTATCTTTTCTTTCTGTTTTGATTTCTTTAGCTAAAGAAATCAAAAGTTTCACTTGATCTGATTTCATAACTGTACAATAATTTGATTAATCAAATTTAGTGTTTTTTCAATCATTCAACTTATCGACCCAATTGCACACCAACTAAGCATCGGCTTAAGTAACCATAAATTATTCCAATTGGCGTTCCAATTTAAAATTTGTACCCAATGGCCACATTCATAAATGAATTCATTTTTATACAATAGCTTTATATAAGCTGCAACCAAGTGGCGGGTGATGAAGATTTTATTCACAATTGAATTGCAATAGTTGAATGTTACATAAGCACATCTGGTAAGATTAGCTGTATAAAAAAAGGCTGCATACTGCAACCTTTTCTTGTGATGTTGTATGTGTATTTATCAATTACTCCACCACCAAAGTTTGTACTTGTGTTTTGTGGTTGATAATCAACTGAACGGCATAAATACCTTTAGCCAAATGATGAATAGGTATAATGGCTTTACCTGCTTGCAAGTCTATTGGTGTATTATAAAGCGTGTTACCAGCTAGTGAGCGTATTACTACACTGCCTTTACCCACAGCAGGCATAAACTGCAAAGTAACTTTATCTTTTGCGGGGTTAGGATATACACTCAATGCTGCTTGACTACCCAATACCGCCGAAACGATTTTACTATAGCTGCTGCTGCCATCTTTGTCTACTATTTTCACCCGGTAAAAGTTGGTGCCTAAAGTGGCTTGTGCATCTGTAAACACATAATTTGGAGTGCTACTTAAAGCATCCACTTTGCCAATACTCGTAAAGGATAAACCGTTTGTACTGCGTTCTACAACAAAATAATCGGTATTGGTGGCTGTAACTGTTTGCCACTGTAGAGAGATACTATTAGCTAGTGCAGTAGCGTTCAACTGTTGTAATTGTATGGGTAACAATGTATTCCATCCGCCCTCATTGTATAGAGTTTGTATTTCTGTGTTATCTAATGCACGATTGTAAATGCGGATGTCATCAATATTACCTGAAAAAAAATCCACTAGAGACCCATCAGCACTTTCTCTAGTTGCGCCTACAAAAAGTCCCGCTAATAAATTATTTGAATAACTTAAAATTGATTTTCGTTTGTTTATAAGTTGGTTATTTATGTAAAGCGATTGGGTGCTTGTCAAAGAGTCAAAAGTCATTAACAGATGAAACCATTTGTTTGTAACAATGTAATTAGTATTTGTTGTAACATCTTGCCAAGACGTTGAGGATGACCATTGTCTACCTTCAATTTGACCTGAACTATTCAGGAATAATTTATATGGAGGCCCCCATGTCCAAGCATTAGGAGAATATGTTATTATTGAAGAGTAATTTTTCAAAGGAATGTCTTTCGAATTTATCCAACATGATAGCGTATAAGAATTCGGTTGAAGAATATTCTTTGCAATGAGATTTGCGTAGGATGTGCTCCCATTAAAAAAAGCACTAGAATTAGTATTACCTAACCGATCAACGACAAAAGATATGCCGTTATTTGTCAAGTTGTTATTTTGCCCACTACTATCTAACGTATTACCTGTAAAAGGATACCAAGCTATCAATCCGTTGGAAGGAATGATGCCAGTTGATTTTCTTATTTGCCCGTTATATATGTTTAATATTTCATTTTCAGTTAAACTTTTACTATGAATTGTTAATTCATCAATAGCGCCATTCCAATTATCATAAGAAGGGGATGCTTTAGCTCCAATAGTAAATGGTACGCAATAGTTTAATAATTCAAAATCATTATTATAATTGGAAGTTTTTAAAGTGCCATTTTTATAAAGTTTTACATTTCTTTTATCAAAAACATACGCTAAATGATACCAAACATTTAGTTGCAAAGTATCGTATAAATAATTGGCTGACGAGCCATACTGAATGGCATAAACACCATTTCCATAAGTGCTAATTCTAAAATTGCCTTCTGGACATTCTGTAGAAATAAGTCTTCCTCCGCTACTTCCCTTATCAAGTACCCAAAAAGAAATTGTAAATGAGGAATCATAGCTAAAGTTAAACATTGAACTATTTGTGGTAACACGGCCAGAGCCTAATAATAAAGCCGAATTTGAGTTATTTAAATGGTCGTAGGTATATGATAATGAACCGATAACAGATCCATTGTTTTTATTACCACTGCTATCTAAAGTGTTACCAGAAAAAGGATACCAAGCAACTAAACCATCTTTTGGTAACCAGATAGGCAACTGCGCATTGCTTTTTGTTGTAAAGTTTTGTATCAAAATTGCCAACAGAAAAAGTCGGAAGAAAATTGTTCTCATAAAATTTATATTTAAGTGTAATAAAAAACGTGGGCTAATTCCCTTTACTCGTATTAGAGGTCCGACCAAGAACCCGTACCACAAAGCAAAAAGGAACGCCCACGCCATCGCGTAGACGTTTCCACTTCTTACTTTCTTGTGGTACTTTGAAATTTGGTCGGTTTCTAATACAAGAAAATTATAAGCGAAACGCAAATATTTTATATTGTTGGTTTGATTATTTACATACAGTTGTATTTTATCTGCAATATTAAATAGTATTTTTTAAAATGCAATATACTTCCTTAAATTATTATCGTTTTTTCTTTATTAGCACTATATGCTTTAATTATAAAACATTCAGCTAGAGATGCATGGGCAAAAAGCAAAAAATGTTATAAGAAAATGAACAATAGAAATGGAAGCCAATGCCTGCAATTGTACATACGTTTTTTATCCCCTTCTGTAATCTATATCATATATTGAAAACCTCCTTTACCAAGAGTATACAAGCAAGCTGTAACAACAGGTACTTACTTAATGGATTAGCAATGAAATTAATTGGTCATCGCTTTACCGAATCGCATTACTTTTGAGCTGCTTAGAAGCAGTTGGAGCGATTCTTTTGTATCAATCGTTTAATCGGCTTTTGGGTAAGTAAATTACAAATATTTTAAAGGTAGCAGGTATGCAAGCTTTACACAATTATCAGCATGTTTTTTTTATCGGAGTGGCAGGTACCGGCATGAGTGCCTTGGCACAATTTGCCGCGGGCTTGGGTATACAGGTTTCCGGATCGGACAGGTACTTTGTTGCCGGACAACCCAACCATACACAGCAACAGCTTGAGGAAGCGGGCATTGCCTGTTTTCCGCAGGATGGCAGCGGCATAGTGGCCAATACCGATTTGGTGGTTATTTCCACTGCTGTAGAAGATAGCAATCCGGAACTACAAAAAGCAATTGCCCACAACATTCCTGTTGTAAAAAGGTCGGCATTTTTAACCATGGTCAGTCAAACCAAACGAACCATTGCTGTTGGTGGTACTAGTGGCAAAAGCACTACTACTGCCATGATATTCGATATTTTACACTATGCCGGTTTGGAACCTAGTATTATTAGTGGTGCGGGCTTGATACGTTTACAGAAAGAAGGAAAAATTGGCAATGCACATGTTGGCAGCGGTGAATGGCTTGTAATTGAAGCGGATGAAAGTGACGGATCGATTGTTGGCTACACTCCCGAAATTGGGTTACTCCTGAATATTGATAAGGACCACAAGGAAATTGATGAACTACTGCAACTCTTTACCCTATTCAAACAGCATTCTACGCATTTTGTGGTCAACGCCGGACATGTGTTAGCTGCCCCTTTTTCCCAAAATGCACAGTTCGACTTTAGCGCTCAAGGCGGCAATGTCGGTTATATTGCCCATGATTTTGTACAAACAGATTTTTCTATTGGCTTTGCCATTAACCATGTTCCTTTTACCATGGAGGGCATTGGCCGCCACAACATGGAAAACGCCTTAGCGGCAGTGGCTGTAGCACAGCTTTGCGGAGTTTCGCTACCTACTTGCGCAGAAGGCTTGGCCCATTACAAAGGTATTTACCGACGCAATCAGTTGATATGCCACCGAGAAGGTTTTTGGTTAATAGACGACTATGCACACAATCCGGCTAAAGTAGCAGCGGCAATTAATGGCGTACAGCCGCTTGCCGATAAAGTAATTGCTTGGTTTCAGCCGCATGGCTATGGCCCTACTAAATTTTTGCGCCACGATTTTGTACACGAAATTGCCCGTACCCTTCGTCCGCAAGACGAAATATGGATGAGTGAAATATTTTATGCCGGTGGTACTGCCGTTAAAGATATTAGTGCCGCTGACTTAATTAATGACCTAAAGGCATTAGGCGTTCAAGCATATTTTGTTGCCGATCGCAACCAATTGGTTACAGCTTTGCAACCACACCTTACCAACAATTGCGTTTTACTTTTAATGGGAGCAAGAGACCCTAGCCTCGATAGCTTTGCCAATCAGATTGCAAAGGCACTTTGGTAAGTGAACTTTTATGCTGCGTGTCATGTTTTTAGCTTATCGGCTCCTTTAAATTTGCGCCATAA
>JAIXOS010000236.1 GCA_027486695.1 Chitinophagaceae bacterium
AAAATCACGAAAAAAAATGGTCATTTTCAGGGTATACAGCTGTATAAATGTATAGCCTGCGGCAAGCAATTTAGAGACAAGAAAATAGATTTAGACACTAATTTACTTTGGCAAGAATACACATCTGGCAAGCAAACCTATTCCCAGCTTTCTGTAAAATATGGCTGCTCCATAAAAACAATTCAACGAAAGTTAGATACTGTTAAACCTATCAAAACAAGTACGTTTTCTGCTGTAGTAACTTTACTAATAGACACCACTTATTTTGGAAGAAAATTTGGCGTAATGGTTTTTAAAGATGCCATTACTGGTCAAATTTTATTGAAGCAGTATGTAAAGCAAGAATCGAACAATTTATACTTAGAAGGGGTAGCAGAAATAGCCAGACGAGGCATTAAAATACAAGCTATTGTTTGTGATGGCAGAAAAGGGTTGTTTGAGTTGTTTGGCAGCGAAATACCGATTCAAATGTGCCAGTTTCATCAAATAGCTATTGTAAGAAGATACCTAACAAAAAAGCCTAAAATGCAAGCTAGTAAAGAGTTATGGGAACTTACTTTACTGTTAGCACGCACCGACAAAGAAAGTTTTACAGGTGGATTACTGCATTGGTTTAATCAATGGGAATCGTTTTTAAACGAAAGAAAAGTAGACGAGAATGGCAAAAAAAGATACGTTCACAAAAGACTAAGAAGTGCTTACAGAAGCCTCAAGAATAATCTTCCATACTTGTTTACTTGGTATGATAATAGGGCTTTGAATATACCCAATACAACCAATGCGATAGATGGAATTTTTGCAGACTTAAAGAATAAACTGCGCAATCATAATGGCTTATCTATGGCCAGAAAACAAAAATTTATAGATGAGTTTTTTAAGACATAGGGAACTCGAAATGTAAATAAAACAGCCTCAAAAAGAGGCTATTATTTTATTTGACATTCTTCGTTCACAAGCTATCTCTGATAGGTTGCTCTCCAGCAGAGCCTACTTCCTTTTTGCTTGATAAAACAAACCTAAACTAACATGATAAAAAACGAACTATCATGAAAAAATAAACAGCCTACATTTTGTCCACTTGAAATGAACATCTAAAAAACAGCCTACATTTTGTCCATTACTTCGGATAATCTGTATAGCCTTTCTCGTCAGCGGAATAAAACAAATCGGTATTGAGGCTTTGCGACAACTCATGGTCAAATTCTAATCGTCCCACCAAATCGGGATTGTTGATAAATGGCCTGCCAAAGCCTATAAGGTCGAAAAGACCATTATTTAGATCTGCTTCAGCACTTTCCTTGTCATACCCTCCACAACTAATTAAGGTGTTTTTAAAATTGCTACGGATTCGTTTTTTGATTTCTATGGGAACCATAGGGGCACCCATTGCAGAATGATCCACTAAATGAATGTACGCAATGTCTAATTTATTGAGTTCTTTGGACAGATAATCGTACGTAGCATCAATCTCGTCATAAATGGGCATATCTCCTGCCACTCCATAGGGCGATAAACGAATGCCTGTTTTGTCTTTACCAATAGCTGCTGCCACTGCGATAGCCACTTCAATAACAAATCGGCAACGGTTTTCTATGCTTCCACAATATTTGTCAGTTCGTATATTGCTATTGGGCGACAAAAATTCTTCCAACAAATAACCGTTTGCACCGTGTAATTCCACACCATCAAACCCCGCTTCTATTGCATTGTTAGCAGCAGTTACATATGCTGCCCGAGTGGAAACGATGTCTTCTGCAGTCATAGCTTTCGGGGTAGGATAGTCTTGCATATGTTTGGCATCTGTCCACATTTGGCCGCTAGCTTTTAGGGCAGAGGGAGCTATTATTTCAGACCCCTGTTGCATGTTGAGGATATGGCTTATTCTGCCGGTGTGCATTAACTGCACCATTATTTTACCTCCCCGTTGATGCACTGCTGCTGTTGTTTTCTTCCATCCGGCAATTTGTGCTTCGCTAAAAATGCCAGGTATGCGTGCATAGCCCAAGCCATTGGGCGAAGGCGATGTGCCTTCGGCAATGATTAAACCAGCCGAAGCGCGTTGCTGATAGTAGGTGGCCATCATATCATTGGGAATATTTCCAATGGCTCGGCATCTTGTCATGGGAGCCATCACTATATGATTTTTGATTTCTAGCGAACCGACCTTAGTTGCTGTAAATAGTTTGTAATTTTTCATTGTCATTTCTTTAAGCGTTCGTGTTAGATTTTTTTAAAATGGTGCATTCGTTGTTCGTTATAGCTGGCTTTCTTCAAGGGTGCAACGGTTCCAAGATTTCTTGATTTGTTGGTTGAAGCATTCATATTGGTGGTTTCAATACTCGAGCCACTTGGTTTGTAATTTCTGATTAGGATACCCATGTTGATTTCATCCAATAACTTACTTTTTATCCCAATTCAGTGCTACGACGATTTCATTTCTTCTGCCCAATAATTGATAAGGTGGATTGTATCCCAGATATCGAAAATTGCCGAAGTAGGAAAGCTGTTTTTCTTTCAGCGCTTTTTCAAGTATATCTATGTGCTTTTTTATTGCTTCTTGTGAAGCAAATCCACTAAAGGTAATGGCAGCTACATACTCTTCAGGTTTCGTTTTAATGGTTACCTCCGGGTTGTTTGGTAGGGGCAAATTGTCTTTCGTGTAGTTGGCGGGCATTACAAAACCCATATTTGCATTGGTATCGCTTATTTCCATA
>JAIXOS010000240.1 GCA_027486695.1 Chitinophagaceae bacterium
CGTTAATGTTCTTGCGTTGCCATCTGAACCTGTTAATGTTACACCGGAATTAATGGTAATTGACGAAACTGTAGCATCTTGGTTTAAGGTTACATTATGACCCACTGTTACTGCGCCGATTGATTGAGCGGTTGGCGGTACAGCATTGGCATTCCAAGTAGCGGCTGTTCCCCACGATCCTGCATTAGCGGTTTGCCATGTACCACTTACTGTATAAGAATAGTTGGAGCCACTGTTGTTCAATAAATTGATAGTATACAAATCGGCATCTGCATTTGAGGGCACAGTAGTACCACTCGTAAAAAAGTAGTAAGTTACCGTACTGCCGACAGAATTAACGCTTGCAGGAATATCTACAAAATAATCATTTCCCGATCCGGAATAGGTAAGTGCAGTAATTGTTGCAGACCCAAAACCTGCTCCATTATGGTACCTTATATAAGCCACCTGACCCGTATTAAGTGTGCCACTTAAAGTAACGGTGAGCCTGCGTGTAATACCAGGATATACCGCACTACTTGTAGGAGCAGTGTGGGAGCTTAGAGTACGAACAGTACCTTGTACTTCAAAAAACACAAAACCTCCCGTTGGTGCAGATCCAGCATCTTGGGTTTTAAAAATATAGTTGTGTGATGTACTTCCTACGTTATAAAACATAGCACCCGCAGTAACACAGGTATTGGTTACCAACGTATATTTAGTTCCTGGTGTTACAGAAACATCGGTTCCGCCAGTATTTAGATGTATTTGTCTTACAATCCCTCCCCAATCAATACCCATTCTCCAATATTGATTACCCGTTCCACTAGAATTGCGGGTTACAATATAGCTAGTACCAGCACTTGCAGACAAATAAGTGAAATTGGCATTGCTTCCACAAGCACCACCCCATCCCGTAGAAAAAGCGGAACCTACAATGGCATTTTGCGCATACCCCAATGGATGAAAAGCAAGTAAAAAAACAGCACAGACAAAAACAATTCGTACAAATTTTTTCATAGCAAGCAATATTATTTAATTAGCAAAAGTTCGTTTTCAAATGTGTACAAAATACACACATTCTACGAAGCTATTGTGTTTTCTCGAAATTGAAAAAAAAATTTCGTCACTAAATGCTCGCAAAACCTTTACCCACCTTACTTTCAGCACTTGCTACCTATCTTTTAACTCCAAAGTGGCACATCAGGCTACTAACCCTGCTCCTTATTGCAACAAATGCACCAAAGGAAATTTTACCCTTTCATTTAGCCATTTACAAATATTTTTGTCCCAAACACACCCACTTTGGCCGATACAGTATTATTAATCACCCCTCCCTTTACCCAACTCAATACGCCCTATCCGGCTACGGCCTATTTAAAGGGTTTTCTAAACACCCAACACATCAGTGCTTTTCAAGCCGACTTGGGTATCGAAACCACTTTAGCATTGTTTTGCCAAAATGGGTTGCAACAGTTATTTGCCCATATTGCTTCTTTAACCAACCAGCACGAGTTTAGTAGCAATGCTTTACGCATAATAGCATTACAAACACAATACATCCATAGCATCGATCAGGTAATCTTATTTTTACAAGGTAAACAACCTACTTTGGCACACTTGATTGCCAAACGCAATTGGTTACCTGAAGCTTCGCGCTTCGCGCAATTGGCAGACTTATCGTGGGCATTTGGTACCATGGGTATTCAAGACAAAGCCAAACATTTGGCCACCATGTATTTAGAAGACCTTAGCGATTTGATTCAAGAATGTGTAGACACCCATTTTGGATTTAGCAGATACGCAGAACGTTTGGGCCGATCGGCAAATAGCTTCGACGAATTATACACCGCTTTACAACAGCCCTATACTTATATAGACGAGCTACTTACACAACTATTACACCAACATTTGGAGCAAACACAACCCCAATTGGTGGCACTTTCGGTTCCTTTTCCGGGCAATTTGTATACTTCTCTTCGCTGCGGTCAATACATCAAACAACATTTTCCACACATCAAAGTGGCGATGGGCGGTGGTTTTGCCAATACCGAACTACGTTCACTTTCAGAAAGCAGGGTATTTGAATTTTATGATTTTGTAACCCTCGACGATGGCGAAGCTCCTATAGAAAACCTTGTACACCATGTTGCCGGTAGTTTACCTGTCACATCGCTAAAACGTACTTTTTGCCTGCACGAGGATCAAGTTACCTATTTCAATTCTTCGGAATGTTCCGATTACCAGCAACACCAAACCGGCACACCGGATTACAGCGATTTATGGCTCGATTCCTATATTTCTGCAATCGAAATCATTAACCCTATGCATAGCCTTTGGAGCGATGGCCGTTGGAATAAATTAACCATGGCACATGGTTGCTATTGGGGCAAATGTACTTTTTGCGATGTATCGCTACCCTACATCCAACATTACGAACCCCTTACAGCGGTAATGCTGTGCGATAGAATGGAAACCTTGATTGCGCAAACCGGCAACAATGGGTTTCATTTTGTTGACGAAGCAGCTCCTCCTGCCTTGATGCGTGCATTGGCCATTGAAATTTTGAAACGCAAATTGGTGGTAAGCTGGTGGACGAACGTTCGTTTTGAAAAAAGCTTTACCCACGATCTGTGTTTGCTACTAAAAGCATCGGGTTGTATTGGCGTTTCGGGTGGCTTGGAGGTGGCTTCGGATCGCCTATTGGCACTTATCAACAAAGGCATTACCGTGGCGCAAGTGGCGCGCGTAACCCAACACTTTACCCAAGCAGGCATTATGGTGCATGCCTACCTAATGTATGGCTTTCCTACCCAAACAGCCCAAGAAACCATCGACTCGCTCGAAATGGTGCGCCAACTTTTTGCGGCCTGCGTGTTGCAGTCGGCTTTTTGGCACCAATTTGCTATGACTGCCCACAGTCCCGTTGGCTTAGAACCTCACGCCTACCAAGTGCAGGCCATTAGTAACGAGGTGGGTACCTTTGCCAACAACGATGTGCCGCATACCGACCCTACCGGTGCCGCTCACGACGATTTTGGATTTGGCCTAAAAAAATCGTTGCTCAACTATATGCATGGCAACTGTTTGGATAATCCACTGCGTGATTGGTTCGACTTTAAAGTACCTAAAACCACTATTGCGCCCGATTATATTGCACAATGCTTGCTCGATCCATTACCGCTGAGCCATAAACCTACTACTAAGGTTGTTTGGTTAGGCACACCGCCTACTGCCGAACCGTTTGTAAAAAGCAAAAAAGGAATGCAATGGCCTATGTGCTCGCTCACGTTCGAAGGCACACAGACCACCCTGAACATCAAAATTGACGAGGCGGCAGCCAATTGGCTTTGTAACATGTTGCCTCAGCTAGGTATTGAACAACCACAACAATGGACTTTACAGCAAATAAAACAACATTACGCTAACGCCGGATTGGACAACTTTGAGCTTTTTTGGGATAATAAACCCATCAATCAGTTATACAAAGTAGGATTATTACATTTGTAAGAAAA
Organism: Chitinophagaceae bacterium; assembly: GCA_027486695.1. Taxonomy (GTDB): domain Bacteria; phylum Bacteroidota; class Bacteroidia; order Chitinophagales; family Chitinophagaceae; genus Parasediminibacterium. The sequence goes on from JAIXOS010000240.1 coordinate 3,495, forward strand.
TACAAGTTGGGGCTGTGGACTTGGTTAC
>JAIXOS010000208.1 GCA_027486695.1 Chitinophagaceae bacterium
AAGAGGGAGAGTTTTTAGACGATAAAAAGGAAGGGATGTGGCGTGTGTACAATTTGATGGGCGATAAAATAGGTGAGGAAAACTATAAATGGGGACATAAGCACGGTATTAGCCGGTATTATAATGTAGCCGGGCTGGAAAGAGAAGAAAGTTGGAAAGCCGTGAATCCTGAAAATCCTTACGATACGGTAGACGTACCCGACCCTGCAGTTCCTTATAAAGTAGATAGGGTAATTGTAAAATTGGAAGGTAGAGCCTATAAAGAAGGCATTTGGAAATACTATAGGAGTGGTTCGGGTGTAATTACCAAAACAGAAACATACAAATTGGACAAATTGCTAATGCCGGAAGTAACGGGTTCGTTGTTTGATGAACAAACCCAAAAAAAGAAAACTTTTGAAAAGCCTAAAGAAATCATGGACTACGAGCGCAAAAATGCAGGGAAGAAATATATTAAAATTAGGCCATTTTAGATGTTTTTTATAAAAATATAATAAAAAAGGGTCAGATGCAATAATTACATCTGACCCTTTTTTTATTGTTTGTTGTGCAAAGTGGTCTATAGTTTTACTTGTAATGCCAACATAAAATTAGTTCCTGCCATTGGGAAGTAAAAATTTTCGGTTACGGGAGTAGTGGTGTAAAAATAACTATAGGTATAACCGTTGGTTTCGTACTGTTTATTGAAAACATTGTTAACCTGCAATACCAAGTTGGTTTCTTTTAACCATTTTTTACAAGTATATATAGCCCTAATATCTTGTACAAAATAGCTATTTATTTTACGAGCCTCGTTGCTTGCATTATCTAAGTATTGTTTTCCAACATATTTATTGATGAATGATAATTCTAAGTTTTTAGTAGGAAACACATTTACCAATGCATTAATAACGGTGTTTGGCGAAAAAGCAATGTTGGAACTTTTGTGTACAGTATTGTTGTAACCCGTAAATTCAAAATTGGCATCATAAACAGGTACACTTTCTACAAAGTTGGTCACTTTGTTTTGACTAAATGCAGCATTTGCTTCCAATCCAATCCATGATGTAATTGCTAATTTGCCTTGTAATTCAATGCCCAAGCGATAGCTATTGGGAATATTTGCTCTAATTGGATCACCAACATCGTTCAGTTTACCGGTAAGTACCAATTGATTGTTGTAGTGCATATAGTAGCCCGTAATGCCCCATTGGTAATTTTTGCGTTGTTGGTTGAAGCCAATTTCTAAGTCGTTAAGGGTTTCTGTTTGGGGTTTAGGTAGCGTGCTTTCAATTTCAAAATCGTTGCGGTTGGGCTCTTTGTTGGCTATTGCATACGAAATGTACGCATTAAACAGTTTGTGTGCATAGTACATACCTACTTTTGGATTAAAGTAATGGTAGTTTTCGTTTACGTGCAATGTGGGATATTTTCTAGTGCCGGTAAAGTGGTAGCCTACTGTTCTATACTGTAGGTCGCCCATGAATTGCAATTCGTTTGTTAGTTTTACTTGTGCTTTTGTATAAATGTTGGCATCAGTTTTTTTAGCGGTAAAGTTGTACCAACGGTGGTCTTTGTTAATTCCCATGTTGGCCCAAACAATATTTCCGTAATGATCACCATCGTATTGGTTAATAGCACCGCCGAGGGTAATTTCCTTATTAACATCTTTATAATTAGCCGAAAATATACCACCATAAAAATAGTTGTTCAGCCAAAGTTGACGTACCAAATCGGTGCGTTGAATTTCGCTACCGTTGATCATTAAGTTAGGCAAACCATAGCTGCTAAATTTAGCACTGTTTTTATATTCTTCATAGTACCCACGTCCATAGGTGAGAAAGGTTGCGGCATTGAAGCTGATTTTTTTACTAATTGCATGATTCACAAACAATTGGTAGTGGTCTTGCTGATAGTTATCTGTTTGATTTGGATACAAGAATCCATTGAATTTTCGGGGATTGCTATTAAACAAGTTAGCAGAGTCTGCTTCAGTAAAGTAAAGTACCCCCAAATTGTTGTAATAATGATTCAACAATCCTGCGGCATCGTTGCGCAGTTTTGCTTCGGGAACTCCATTCCATGCTTGGAATGTTTTTTCTTTTCCTGAAAAAATATTGAAACGTACCGATGTTTTTTTGCTTAAATACGCTGTTGAAATAGCAAATGATTTCAAGTTAGAAAATGCCCTGTCAATAAAACCATCGCTCGAAATTTGGCTCAGCCGCACATCTACCGTAAAGTGATTGTTGAGTAAACCACTTCCGGCTTTAACAGTATTTTTCCATGTATTAAAGGATCCGTAGGTGTTGTTAAACTCGGCATAAGGTTTTTCTATTGTTTCGTTTGTTGACAAATTAATGGTGGCACCAAAAGCGCCCGCTCCATTTGAGGAAGTGCCTACACCACGCTGTATTTGAACAGAACTTAAACTAGAAGCAAAATCGGGGATGTTGACAAAAAAAGTGCCCTGACTTTCCGCATCGTTGTATGGAATGCCGTTAAGGGTAACATTGATTCGAGTTGCATCTGTACCTCTGATACGAATACCAGTGTAACCCACGCCATTACCCG
>JAIXOS010000331.1 GCA_027486695.1 Chitinophagaceae bacterium
AAGATTAGGGCTAAAAAAGTTTGTGTATGAAATAGGAGTAGAATATCCATTTGCATATAGAAACCGAAAAAAGCAACTGCAATTAATAGTTAGTTAATTTGAGAATATGTTGTCTATCAAAGTTGTTTGTGTAAAGGATATTTGGCGTTATATGAATTTACTATCATAATGTATCAGTAGTTATTAGTATCGCATAGAAGGTGTATTTCACACATCGGGCACGCGCACTTATTTTTTAATAAAATACAATTTCTTATTCTCTAAATAATCAATTTGGCTTTTGTTAAAGGCATTTTTAACCGTTTGAAAGTCGAATTCGTTGAACAGCTTATAATTGTTGTCCGATAAATGGTTGAGTGTTTTGGTGCCATGGTCAAGTAAAATTTGCGCAAAGCGCAGCGTCATTTCGTAACCTTTAAATACCATATCGCTAGGCCGAGCGTTCCATTGCGTGTGGTAAGCTTGGGCCAAAGCTTTGGAAATAGGCACCGAGCGGGGATAATTGTAGGGGGTACTGTATACAATTTCTACGCTTTTGTATTCCGGTTTGTCTAATTCCTTTAAGCCGTCCCAAGTGGGCATGCCAATAGCGGTGCAGCGAAAGCTTTTTTGTGCTGCAAGGGTGCGAACCAACTTTATGCCAAAACTTTCGTGTACATCGCCGCAAACCAACACATTGTTTTTGGTACTGTCTAGTTTGCTACACAGTTGTGCAGCAGTAAAGGAGTCGGTAAGTGGTAATGTTTGCCATTTTACAGGTATAGATGCTGTAAAGCGGGCGGATTCTTTAAAATAGCCTTCAATCATATCTTCAATAGCGCCTTTGCCTTTGATATATACAATGTTATCGCCTACGGCATGGTTGCGTTGCAAGTATTTGTAAATGCCTTCACAATGCGTTTTAAGCGATGAATTGACCAAAATAAAAAATGGATTGTTGGTAATGCCCGCATCGTTGGGGTAGGTGGCCGAAACCAAGGGTATTTGTCGTTCGTAGGCAACGGTAGCAAGCAATTTTGCCTCGGTACGATTGGTAAAGGCAGCTATCATCATCGACACCTTGCTAAAAGCTTCGCTTTGAAGGGTTGTTTGTATTGGAACGGTAGACTTAGTATCTACAATTAAAAAATCGATTTCTTTTCCCGCTGTTTTGAGGCTATCAATTGCCAATAATGCACCGTTGTAAAATTCCAATCCCGGTAATACATATTTGGGAAAATTGGCATTCCCCAACTTGTAATTGGTGCCATCAAATAGTGAGTCAATGTATAGCGGGGCAAAAATGGCCACTTTGACTTTGGTTTGCGCTGTTGCCTGTAGGGAGGTGAGCAAGACTATTAGAAGGATGTGTACAATTTTGGTCATGTTGGGATGTTTGTAGAACAAAAATACCACGATTTTGGGTTGGGTAGCAGCTTGTTTTTGCCAAGGTCGTTTCGTAGCATTGGCTAGCTATTGAAAAGCAGGTTGTAGCGCAAAGTGCTTGCTGTACAAACAGGGCTTGTAATGAATAGGGCTGCTGGGTTGTTCCAAACTTTACAATGTTATTGGGCGGTACGTTTTCTTAAAAATAGCAGGTAAAGAAGGGTATATACATATGTTTTATTTTTCATGCGATTTAAGATGGCGTTTTTTAGGCATTGTGCAGATTAACTGTAGGTATGCTAAAAATGAATACACCATGAATGTTGAGGGTTGCGGCAGGTTAAATTCGGGTTTACTGCTGCCAAGAGTTGTCTTGATTTATCAAATGCTGTTCCGGCTGTTGCATTTAGGGCAACTCTTTTTACAATGCTGAAGATTTTGTTAAATTTTTTGCAGAAATAATAGTTTACGTTTCTAGGTTATATTCCAATAATCGATTGCTTATAAACATTTACTAACCATTATTGCTTGTCCTATGTACAAAAATTTGTCCGCAAAATTTGTAGGTATCCGTGTTATGCATGTTTTGTTAAAAACAGTCCGCTACACACCCGTTTTAACTATTTGTTTACTGTTTTTGGTTTTGTCGCTTGTGGCGCGTAAAACGCCGCGTTATCCTGTTCATTACCAAGGAACAATCAATAACAGCGAAAAACAATATCGGTCATCCAATACAACAAAAAAAATAACGCTATTGGCCTACACAACGGCACAAGCCGGTGATTGGGCTGCTTCCACCACCTGGGTAGGCGGAGTAGTGCCAGGTGCAGGAGCCGATGTTACCCTTGCACATGCCATTACTGTGAATACAAGTAATTACAGTGCCAATACCAACTCCATTACCATTAATACGGGAGCAAGTTTAACCCTTGGTGCAACCGATACGGTACAGTTTAACAGCCTTGTAAATAATGGAACAGTAAATCTTGGAAGTGCAGGTGTATTGGCTATGTATGGCTCTACACCTGTATGGAACAACAATGGTGCTTTTGTGTACGGCACCGGTACGGTAAGTTTTAATGGTACCTCTGCCAACACAGTAAACGGACAAAACAAGTTTTATAATGTGGTGGTAAAAGGAAATGTGAGCCTTGCCGGCGATACGGTTTATGGTGCTATTCAGGTAATACCTCTGGGTAGTTTTACGGGCAATCCGGTAGGTTTCGAAAGTTTGCCAAGTGTTCCTGCCGGTCAGGCAATAACCATTTATGCATCACCCAGCGGCAGTGGATCTGGTAGTGGATTTTCTTCTTTTTTACCGGTGAACATCAACCGAGCAAAGGCAGTTGTAAAAAACTATCCTGCCAATCCTTGTACGGTATTGTTGCAAGATGGTACCTACTATCAATTAACGCTCGATTCTACCGATACACGTCAGGTGGCCAATCCGGTTATTTATAAAGCAATCAATCGCGGAGCTGTAAAATTTCAACCATTAAAAACCATCAACAGAGCTGATTTTCAAAATATTCCCGATAGTATCAAAACCCGAATTGTAGACAGTACCGCAAAAACCAAAGTAAAACAGTTGAGCTTAACTTCCTATGCTTTTAGTGCTAAAAGTGTTGCCGGTTGGCCCAATGTGTTTGCTGATTCCGGAAGGGTTACGCCCCAGTTTTATCAGAATGGGAATTTGCTGCCACTATCGCGCTATCCCAACTCCGATTACATGAAAATGAATGGCGTTATTGTAAAAGGCAATAATAGGTTAGATACACCGGGCGTGTTTTATTATGGTGATACAAGAACAAAATATTGGACCAAAGCCATAGCCGATGGAGGTTTATGGTTAGCAGGCAATTGGTGTGTGCCTTGGTCGTTACAATACATTAAAACAGCAAGTATTGATACCGTAAATAAAATTATTACACAAACCAATGGTGTACAAAATGGTTTGGGGTATAAATTCTCTGCTGCCAAGCCTCCGGGATCGTATAATGAGCCCTATTTTGTATCGAATATTGTAGAAGAAATAGATACAGTTGGGGAATGGAGCATCAACTTCCGCACCAAAATGCTGTATATGTGGGTGCCCGATAATGGTACGATTCAATATGGCGATTCGTTAACCATGCCTGCTATATCGGTAACAAAAGCCAATAACACACAGTTTCAAAACATCTATTTTGAAGGTGGTGCCGGAAGTGCTGTAGTTATTAATAATGCGAGTTTTGTGCGCATAGCCGGTTGCGATTTTACGGGCTGCACCAACGATGCGGTTTTAATCAACGATTCGTATAACTGTACTGTTCAAAGCAACGATTTTCATCAAGTAGGTGCCGGAGGAGTAAAAATGAACAGTAGTACCTACAGCAAAACTGATGTTTTTACACTTAAAAGAAATAACCACACCGTTATCAATAACTATTTTTATGATTATGCCCAACAGTTGCCCTTATACAATGCAGCAATTGACCCCGGAAGCACTATCGGCAATTATATAGCCAATAACAAAGTAAGTAAAAGTCCGCACATAGGAATTGCCTACGGTTTTGGTACAGGCAACAACTCGTTATTTGAATACAATGAAGTGGATAGTACCGTGATGGTTTTTCATGATATGGGAGCGATGTATGGCACCGGAAAATACATTGACCGTGGACATAAGTTCAACCACAACTATTTACACGATAACATTGCCGGCGTTGGGGCTAATGGATTGTACCTTGATAATTTTACGAGTGGCGATACTTGTGTAAACAATATTGTTGCCAATGTACTTAACGGAATGGTCAACAATGGAGGCGTGGGTAATCGGTTTTTCAATAATGTAGTTATCAATGCCCTTCGTCCGGTTTCCACCAATTATGAGCCGGATTCTTCCAGGTATGTAACACTGAGAAATACCTATTACAATGCCAATGCTGCCAATTTCAGAAGTGCTTATCCTGAATTGGTAGATGCGGTGGATACACTACAGCGCGATACGCTTACCATCAATTCTGAGTATTGGTCGCAGTTCAAGGGTAATGCTTTTTTTACATTTTCGCCTACGAATAACAATTCCATCTTTACTTATGTACCCGATAACAATGTGTTTAATGCAGATGGTACCAATAACAATGCATGGTGTTCTAATCCGCTCAACGACGCATTTAAAAAGTGGAAAACGATTTTCTTAGACAATTTTAAAAGTACCAATAAGCTAAAAAATGCTATCTATCCTTTCCAAATGGATAGCTTAAGGGCTCCCGGGATTTTAAATTTAACAGGGGGAAGCACCGATTGGCACATCAATCGTATTGGCTTATACACCGATTCTTTCCGAACTACTTTGGGTAAATTGGGCGTAAATGGTATTGCCCCCAAAATGAAAATGACGGTAACCTCTAACAACAACCATCTTTTCAATACCGATACTACTACATTAACGGTTGTAGTGACCAATCCCAACATCAACAATTGTATTTCATCGTATCAGTTTTTTGATAACAATACAGCATTATCCGGCTTCACCATCAACAAAACGGTGGTTTCGTACGATACCGTAGTGTTTACAGCTGTTTGGCCAAATGTGCCCAAGGGTATGCATACCATTACTTTTAAAGTAAATGATGCACCTAACTGGCAGTATACAACAGCACCGTATGCATTTTCAACCGATACTGCTGTTTATTGGACGGGTGCTGTAAACAATGCTTGGTCTAATGATGCCAACTGGTCGTCAGGAACTGTACCAACGGCAACTCAGCCTGTTGTAATACCTGCCGCGGGCATTACCAACTGGCCGGTTATTTCGGGCGATTCTGCAACAGCCCATCGCATCAATATCAAAGGCGGCGCAAGTATCGCCATCAACGCCAATTTGCAGGTAGCTGGTCCTATTAAATTTGATGGCAATAACATTGCGATTAGTGGTAATGCAATCATCAAAACAAGCGATACAACACTCAATCCTTTACCAAGTGGTATTAATTGGGGCAATATTAAAGTGATGTACAATAGCACGTTAGCTCCACAAACCATCGTTGGCGGTACTTTTGGCGGCTTGTTGATTCAGCAAAGTATTGTAGGTAATACCGACTATGCTTCGGGCGATATTCAAGTAAATGGCAATTGGCAATTAGCTGCCGGTGATACACTTGACATGGGTATCTATGCATTAAATGGCAATGTGAATGCCCCTGTTGCAATAGGTGGTTGCGTTAAAACGAAATGTACGGCAGCCAATCCATTACCTACGGGTATCACTTACACCGGTACTGTATGCTACAATGCAGCAACGGGTACTCAAAATGTTATGTTGGGTAGTTATAACCAACTTGATTTGTCGGGCGGTGCCGACCGTGTGTTAGCGCCCGGTGGCCGAATCACGGTTTCCGGTAATTTAATTGGTGCAACGGGAAATATGACGGCAACCAATGATACCCTTGTATTAACAAGCAACCATATTATTAGCGGAAATATTGGATTGAATCACCTGATAATCAATAGCGGTGCTGCTGTAAGTATGCCATCGGGTAATTTGTCATTTTCGGGTAATTTCATCAATAACGGCACGTTTGCTGCTGCGGGTGGTACCGTACAATTGATTGGCACTAAACAAACTATTACCGGTGCCAATACATTCAATCATTTTACAAAAACAGTTGCGGTTACCGATACCTTAACCTTACCTGCAGGATTAACCCAAACCATTAATGGTAATTTATCCCTTAATGGCGCAGCCGGCAAAGTATTGTATGTATTGTCTTCCACTGCCGGAAACAAAGCGTTTCTGTTAGCCAACGGCACTAAAAATGTAACATTTGCGGCCATCAAAGACAACCAAAACAGTGGTTCTACACCTATTGTAACCACCAATTCGTACGATTTTGGAAACAATGTTAACTGGACTTTTGGGGCGTCTTCTACTTATACGTGGATAGGTGCAGTAGATAGCACATGGACCAATGTGAATAATTGGGTGCCTGCACAATTGCCACAAGCAACCGACTCTGTAGTAGTAGATAGAATAGGCAACTACCAACTTGCGTTTGAACAATCCCGATCTATTGCAGGATTCACCATCAAACGCAACAATACGGTATCACTCAAAGCCAATACCTTAACCTTAACAGGCGATATTTGGTGCTTTGGCGCATTGAATAGCACAAGTGGAAATCTTGTGATAGCCGATTCCACAACAATCCGTGGTGATAGTTTAGGTGCGCTTAATTTGAATCATTTAACCATCAATAATGGTGCGTTGCTCACAAGTGGAAGCAATGTACCCATTAATATATCCGGCAACTGGAATAATAATGGCAATTATGTTACTGGAACAGAAGAAGTAAGTTTTACTGGAAATACCGCTCAAACCATTAGCAAAGTTGGAGGAGAAACCTTTGGCAAACTAACCATTAGCAATAGTGCCAATACGGTTACCGCTAACAACAATATCACCTTAACATCAATAGGTAGGGTTAAAATTGTGAGTGGCGCGAATTTTGATTTAGGCACCAACTTGTTGTTGGGAGGGGCAACTACCAACTTTACCGAGGGAACAGGAAGACTATTTACCAAAAACACGTCTGCCAATCCTGTACCGGCCGGCAAAACATGGAGTTTTGATGTGGTTTACAACAATCCAACCGGCAATCAATCGGTACAAAGAGGTACTTATAATGGTGTTTTATCTGTCACCAATACGAGTGGTATAGATACACTAACAGGAAATATTATTGTTGGTAATGCCATTAATGTAGGAACGGGTGCAGCGTTAGACGCCAAATTGTACACTATTTCAGGAACATTAACTGGTAGTACCGGTAGCGGTACATTATACTTGGGCGCCAATAATTCCACCGCAGGTGTGTTCCAAATTCCTTTAGCTAAAAC
>JAIXOS010000427.1 GCA_027486695.1 Chitinophagaceae bacterium
AAATGCCTCCATGTGTTTCAATACCGCTTTAATACCAGGCATTACATCTTCTCCGTCAACCAAAACCGGGTCGTTTCCAAAATTACGTAAGGCGGCGTGCAGTACAGATCTGCTTTCGGTTTCGTTAATTTTTGCGCCATCAAACATTTCGGTGATAGCTTCCTTGAGTTTGGCTTCTTCGGCCAATTGTAACAAGAGTTGCAATGTTTTTTGGTTGATGATATTTTTGGAATAATCAAAAACCAAATCGTTCATGCAAACAGAAAATTTTTGAAACCGTTCTTTGTCAGCAGCAAATAAATCGCGCATGTGTTTGCGATTCATTTCATCTTCGTAATGTTTTTTTAATAAAAACCAGGCTTGTGTTGTAGTAGGATTGATTCGTGGTAACATAGTCAAAGTGTTGTTTCTAAATATTATATGCTTTTGATGGTTTGTATAATGGTTTCTACCATTTGAATGGAGATGTTTAAATGCAAAACAAATCTAATTTGGTTCTTCGTCATTTGCATGACATAGATATTGTTTTTTTTGAAGGCTTCTACAATTTCTTTTGCTGAAAAGGGCTCCGCTACCTCAAAAATGACAATATTGGTAGTTACGGGCAATAATTTTTGTACAAATTTACTGTTTAATAAGGCCGATGCAATCAACTGAGCATGGTGGTGGTCAGTAGTAAGGCGTTCAACATTGTGTTGCAATGCATACAAGCCGGCAGCAGCTAAATAACCTGCTTGCCGCATTCCTCCACCAAATATTTTGCGGATTCTTCGGGCTTTGGCTATAAATGTAGTACTGCCAAGAAGTATACTGCCCACGGGGGCTCCTAAACTTTTACTTAAACAGATGGAAATACTATTGAACAATTTTCCATAGGCGGCAGGTGTTTCGCCGTTGGCAACCAACGCATTGAACAAACGTGCGCCATCAAGGTGGAGTAGTAGTTGGTGTTGTTCACAAACTTGCTGAATAGCAGCTATTTGTTCTATTGTGTAACAAGCACCACCACCACGATTGGTGGTATTTTCCAAACACACTAAGCGCGATTGGGCTTTGTGAATATCAGAGGGGTTAATTGCTTCTTCCACATCGCTTGCTGAAACAATGCCATAATTGCCGTTGAGTAATTTTACTGAGCATCCGCTATTAAATGCAATGCCGCCACCTTCATACTGGTAAATGTGGGATAAATGGTGGCAAATAATTTCGTCGCCGGGTTGGGTATGTACTTTAATAGCAATTTGATTGCTCATTGTGCCACTTGCACAAAATAGAGCAGCTTCCATTTCAAATAAGTTGGCTGCGTATTGTTCCAATTTATTTACAGAAGGGTCTTCGCCAAAAACATCATCTCCTACTTTGGCGTTGAACATAGCAGTCATCATTTCAGCGGAAGGAAGCGTAACTGTATCTGACCGAACATCTATCATATCTGCGAAGATAAACAATTAACGGCTTTCATGAAAAAGCATTCAAATTGTTATTCAAATACAACTATCATGAATGTTTCATGGAAAAAGATTTAAACTTCCTTAAAATTGTAGTGTCTATCATACATAACTTGTGAAAGGTGGTAGTTTTAGTGAACATCACTGTTTTATTGCGTTGGTTTTTTATTTATGTTTGTAAAAAAAATACCCTATCGCCTACATCTACACTTAATTCAATAAATCTGTGGACCTATGTCAGTAATCAGGAGAAGGGTAAATGCATTTTCAACGTCGTTAGGTGTTTCTACATCAGAGAAAAAAATTCTAGCCAATCATTATGCTACCGGCAGAAAAATCAATTGTTTAATCATCAATCCTGATATTTTAACCCAAAAATTAACAGAAAAGAAATTTTTCAAGGAAAAATGCGTGTACAATGAATGGTATGGGGAAATAGATCCACAACTCATTTCGCACATCAATGAAAATACCTACGATTTTATTATAGTAGATAAATGGATAAATAGCAGCTACTCTAACTTGCGGATCAATTTTTTGCCTTTGGGTAAAAAAAATGCCAATAAAGTAATTAGTGTAGCTTCTTTTTACGAAAAATTTACCCATTGCAGTCCTATCTTATTCATGGACAGCTATTTGCATAATGCCGATCGTCCACTGATTAAAAATACCGGATGGTTTTTTAGGGTAACCAAACGGTTAATGGATATAGGTATTTCCTTAACACTTGCTCCCTTTGCGGTTATCTTTTTTTTGATAGGGGCCATTGCTACCAAACTAACATCGCGTGGGCCTATCATTTTTAAACAAAATAGGGTAGGCTTGAATGGTAAAGTTTTTACCATATACAAAATTCGAACAATGGTGCATAGCCCAAAAGGATTCAGTTTTCACACTACGCAAAACGACAGAAGAGTAACACAAATAGGTAAAATATTGCGTAAAACAAAAATAGATGAATTGCCGCAACTATATAATGTTCTTACCGGCGATATGAGCTTGATTGGACCACGACCTGAGAAGAAAGATATTGTAGATAGGTTTGCCAAGGAAAATCGATTTTATAATTTTAGACATACCGTTAAACCCGGTATAACCGGTTGGGCACAAGTGAATAATCCTACGGCTACACCTGAGGAAAATTTAGAAAAATTGGAATACGATTTGTATTACATCAATAATGCCTCTTTGAAACTAGAACTATTGATTTTGTTTAAAACCGTTGGGGTAGTGTCTACCATGGATAGCTTGTAAATTTAGTATGCGGCTCGCAATTCTTTTTCTGATGTAAGTTTTCATTCTTCACAACTTTACTGCAATAAGCTAGTGATCGGCTTTTATTCGGTAAGTGCATATAGCTGTTTTTAAAAATAGTTGATAGTTGCAATTCAGATGCAGGGCTGCCAGATGCAACGGGCTTGGTGCGCATCCTGTAAAGGTGCGTACCGGAGCGATAGCGGAGCCCAACGCAGCCGAAACCAATGCCGTAATATGGTAGAAAGTGCATAGCCCCAAGAAGTTTTAGACTTCCTTTATAATAATGATTTCTTTAATTGGTGATACCAAAATCGGCTACATGGTAGCCTTTGTTAGGTTATGGGCCATAGGCCGGTACATCTATTTAACTTTGGTAGCGTTGGCACCATTCAGCAATAGAAACATGGATGGGCAGTTGCAACCCAATAAAAAGCAAGAGTTAATGCTTGTTGAGATATTATTTTAGGTAAATGTGTATATTCCATTGTCAAAATCAAATAACTTCGCCAGCAATTTTAAAAATAAGGTATGCCAAAAATTGAATTAACAAGAGTACAAAATGATTTTGGTTTTGAAGCAAAAGACGAAAATGGTCACATTGTAAAAATGGATTCTAGTCCCGAAAGTGGCGGGAACAACTATGGAGTGCGCCCCATGCAAATGCTTTTGATGGGCTTGGGTGGATGTAGTGCAATAGATGTGATCATGATTTTAAAAAAACAAAAGCAAGAAGTTCGCGATTACAAAATGGTTATCAATGGCAGCAGAGAAGCCGGAAAAGAACCTTCTTTGTGGAAAGAGATTGTGCTAGAGTTTCATATTTATGGCAATGTAGATATTGACAAAGCAACTAGGGCTGTGGCGCTTAGCATGGATAAATATTGTTCGGTGGCAGCTACACTAAAAGTGGCCGGAGCGCAAATGAGTTATCAAACGTTTGTACATCCATAGTTTGCACTACTTTGTATTTCAATTAAAGACTCCTCCGATAGGTAAAACAAACCAACTTATTGCCCATGGTTCAAAGCTTTTGGGCAATAGAAAGTCAGATTGATTGTAAGTATTTATAGTATGTCTGCCCTATTGGATCAACTAATTTTTTAAGGTTTATTGTTTATTTCGTTAACAATTATTCATGTCATTACACAAACAAACACAGGCCATTCGTATCCAAACTGAGCAGTCGAACGAAATGGAGCATTCAACCCCCTTGTACTTAACGAGTAGCTTTACGTTTGATAATGCAGAAGCTATGCGTGCTGCATTTGCCGATGAAAGCGATGACAATATTTATTCTCGCTACAGTAATCCAACGGTTGATGAATTTATTGCTAAAATGTGTATGTTGGAAGGTGCTGAGGCGGGTTTTGCTACTGCTAGCGGTATGGCAGCCGTTTTTAACTCCATTTTTGCCTTATTGCAAGCGGGAGATCATTTAATTTGTTGCAGCAGTGTTTTTGGCAGCACGTACGCATTGGCTACCAAGTTTTTACCGCGGTATGGAATTACTTGTACTTTGGTGAGCGCCACCAACTACGAAGAATGGGAGGCCGCGGTGCAGCCCAATACAAAAATGGTATATTTAGAAACACCTACCAATCCCCAATTAGAAGTAATCGATTTGGCTTGGGTGGGTGCTTTTACCAAAAAACACCAACTCATTTTTAATGTAGACAATTGCTTTGCCTCGCCCATATTACAAAATCCAATTGATTTTGGTGCCGACATTGTAAGCCACAGCGCTACTAAATGGATAGATGGACAAGGAAGGGTTTTAGGTGGAGTAGTGGTAGGAAAAGCCCATTTGATAAAAGATATTTACCTTTTTTGTCGCAACACCGGCCCAACACTCAGTGCATTTAATGCATGGGTCCTTACCAAAAGTTTAGAAACGCTCGATGTGCGAATGGAAAGGCATTGTAATAACGCAATGTCGGTGGCGCAGCAATTGGAAAAAAATGAGAAAGTTGCATGGGTAAAATATCCGTTTTTACCATCCCATCCCCAGTATGCAATTGCCATACAACAAATGAAAAAAGGCGGTGGCGTGTTGTGTTTTGAATTAAAAGGTGGTATTGAAAGCGGTAGAAAATTTCTAGATGCATTGAAAGTATTGTCAATGACCCCTAATTTGGGCGATGCGCGTAGCATAGCAACCCATCCTGCAAGTACCACGCACTCTAAGCTAACAGAGGC
>JAIXOS010000141.1 GCA_027486695.1 Chitinophagaceae bacterium
AAAGAAAGTAACACCGTTTTAGTTGTGGGTTTTTTAATCTGCAAAGCAGACAGTTTGGAAGAGGTTCAAACCTGGAGCAAGACATGCCCAATTTTGAAATATCCAAACAGTTCAGTAGAAATTAGACCATTAACTCCATTTCCAACAAACTAAAACTCTAAACCATGGACAAAATCTTAAACACAGGAAGATATATTTTCCCATTATCCTTTTTACTGTACGTAGGCTTGCATCTTGGTAAGCCAGAGGTTGGTGCTGCTTTTGTGCCAGACTATATTCCATTCCCCTACTTCTGGAATTATTTTACACTAGTTTGCATTCTACTTTTCATCCTAAGTGCTGTAATAGGAAAGTATGATAAATTGGCTTATTGCTTAATGGCTGTTTATGTAATACTGATGGCGTTCTTAGTTCACTTACCAAGAGCAATGGGACACGAATTGGATACAACCTCAATGACAGCAAACCTTAACAGAGAAAAGGAACTTGAAATGGTAAACTTTTTTAGAAATATTATGGTAACAGGTGCATTACTAGCCTTTGCAAAATTTGTTTCAAAGGACAAGAGAATCGTTGGTTAGTTGCAACAAACGAATTATTAAAGTCGGAGCAAAATGTTCCGACTTTTTTATGTTCATTCGGCTGACAGAAAAGCACCACGCCCAATAGGAGGGTGGCTATAGTGGGGAGTAACGGAACGCGCATCCCCAATTTATAAACTGTAGGCCACTTAAATTGCAGTTCGGCGGCACTCACTGAACCGCATGCCTCTTATATATACTACTTCATTACGGCGAACAATCGTTCTTAATATTTATTCACAGTAATTACTTTTTTTGACGGTGTTCTCAGTACGTGTTTGCTTCTCGGCAAAGCAAGTTTAGCCGGTGAATGTATGCTGGGGAATAAATGTTACAAGAAACGCCACAAGTTGTTTAGCCCTATTCATTTATTTATTGAATGCTGTAATGTTTCAATTTCTTCAAGTGGTATTGATTTTTCGGTTTTGAGCATTTGGGTTAAGTATCTGCAACATTTGAGCATGTATTGCAAGTGCTTTATGATGACTTTTACAATGAATTTTAACGAATTGTTGCTTCGTATGAATCATTTTCCCCAACATATGCATATTCTCGGTGCTCAGTGTGTGCTCTTGTCGGCTTTATTGAGTGTTGTCATTGAATTATTTGTAGTGCATCGTGAAGTGTTGTCTATTCCATTTTTATTTCTTAGCGTTTGTTTTCTCAAAAAGTATCATTTAATATTTTGGCAGTTTTTTTATATGGAAATAAAGATTTTTAGGAATTCATTTTCTACAAAAAGATTAATGATTTGTGTAGCCAACGCGTTGTTCCCATTTTGCTATGAGATGAATCTAGGAATGGACAGGAGGAGTTGTGTGGTAGTGTGAATTGCGTTAAATGTATAAGATTGATAGTTGTATGAATTTATGTAAAAATAATATGCGGTTTTTGGCTTGGTTGGTGTTGACTGTGTGTATCATTCCGCTGTTTTTTGGCTTGGTTGGTTATCGCACCATTAAGCTGAAAGGGCGGATTATGAATATGCATAAAGTGCCATTGCAAGGTGCCGTCATTAAATTGAAGGATAAACATCAATTTACCAAAAGTGATGTTTATGGTCGATTTAATATAAATGTTGAAAATAACGATACCTTGCTAGTAGATTATGTTGGGTATAATACCAAAATGATTGGTGTAGGAAAGTTACAACATTTAGAGGTCATATTGGTTGAAAACAATAGAAGCCTCAATGATGTATTGGTAAAATAGCGTTTTAAAAAGTTTTGAATCATTTTAACAAACAATTGCCATATGTTTCGATTGTGTTTATCCGCAAAGTCAGGTAATGTATTACGTTATTGCCTGTATTTATTTTTAGCTTTTTGTTGTACCCTTTTTGGCCCGCAGCAATCATGGGCTCAAACGGGTGTAGTGGTTACCGGTACCGTTACCGATATAAAAGGGAATGCCCTAGAGGGGGTATCGGTAACAGAAAAAGCAACCAACAAGAGTACCATGACTGATAAAAATGGTATGTATAAAATTACCATAGCCGATAGGAAAAATGTTTTGGTATTCACTTCGGTGAATTTTGAAAAACAAGAACGCTCGGTTGGGGCTAAACCAATTATCAATGTTATACTAAAAGAAGAAGCCAATGCGTTGACTGACGTAGTGGTGGTTGGATATTCTACTGTTAAACGAAAAGATTTAACGGGTAGTGTGGCTAAAGCCAATATGGAAGATATTCAAAAAGCGCCTGTTACTTCTTTTGATCAAGCATTAGGGGGCCGGATAGCCGGTGTAGTGGTAAGTTCGAACGATGGTCAACCGGGTTCCGCTTCGCAAATCGTGATTAGAGGAAGTTCTGTAACACAGGATGCGTCTCCCTTATACATTGTTGATGGATTTCCCATAGAAAATTTAGATATTAATTCTATCAATATAAATGATATTGAATCTATAGAAGTATTAAAAGATGCCTCGTCTATTGCCATATACGGTGCTAGAGGTGCTAATGGTGTCATTATCCTTACAACAAGGAAAGGAAAAGCAATGCCTACACGCGTTAGTTATAATTTTTCCAACGGACTTCAAAAGGATATTCGGAGAGTGAAAATGTTGAGCCCTTATGAGTTTGTAAAATTACAACTTGAGCTAGATAGCATTCAAGGCACACCCGGCAATCCTGTTACCCGTTTTGCAGATAGATACCTTGATCCAGCAAATGGTATCACACTAGAATCGTATAAAAACCAGAAGGGGCTTGATTGGCAAGATATGTTACTAAGAACAGGCATGTTGCAAACACATAACGTAAGTGTAATTGGGGGAAATGCTGATACCAAAATTTCTTTAAATGCGTCTTATACCAATCAAAAAGGCATCATCATCAATACGGGTATGGAAAGATATGATGGTAAGTTTAGTTTGGATCATAAAATTGCCAAGAATCTTAAACTTGGTGTTATAGCATCGTACACCAATTCAGTAACTTTTGGAACAATA
>JAIXOS010000502.1 GCA_027486695.1 Chitinophagaceae bacterium
GGTTACTAAATATAATATTTATATATAATTTGATGCTGTAAAAAAAGCTGCACTTTGCTTTGCGTTAAGGATTGAAGCGGTTACCCCACAGCCGACATCCTGAAAGGTGGCGGCGAGGAGTATGAGCGAAAGCCTGACCCGAAGGGGAACGCCCACATAATCCTTTTTTTCTCGATTGATTTCTGTATTCGACTGTGTACAAAAGAAAGGGAGGTGGTAGTTAGGTGCAAAAAAAACGCAGACTGTAAAAGCCTGCGTGAAAGGTAAAATATCAATTAGTGTTATTATCTATCTCCAATTAAATCGAAACCTAGAGCAAAGTAGGTAACTGTTCCGGGCAAGGCTAACCAAAAAAATGGACGGTATTGCGGCAAAACAAGCATCACAACCAATATTGCGAACCATACTGAGAACCATAACCAATATTTACCGGTAGCTTTTTTATTTTCCATGTGTTGTTTTTTTGCAAAGATAAGGGTAGCTATGCTTTTTGCCAACCGCAAAATGAGGAATACTTATTTTTTTTGAGTTGTTTTGGTTTCGGGTGAGGCAATGACCTCTGTTTTCCTTTTATCGAAGAAAAGCATTTTACAAGCCGTAATGATCATCATGCAGGCAAATGCTTTTTTGAGGGTTTGATCGGGAATTTTGGTGGCTAATTTGCTGCCAAATAAAGCACCGATGATAAACCCTGCCGATACCATACCTACCACCTTGAAATCAATATGGCCGCTTTTGTAGTACTGCCACACACCTAAAATACCTACCGGTAATAATAAAATACCTAGTGATGTGCCTTGTGCCTCTTTTTGACTAAAAGCCAAAAAATAGACCAAGGCAGGCACAATAATTAAGCCACCTCCTACACCAACTAAACCACTTAGCATACCGGCAGCTAGCCCTACAAGCAAAAGGATGATGATAGTGGAGGTGGACATGCTTGTGCTGATTTATTGGTTGTCTACAAAGGTTTCTTTATAGTAGGCAATTGCTTCGTTGATAATTTCGTAGGCTTTTTCGCGATTGATAAAGTCGTTTACTTTCACAGTTTTATTTTCCAATGCTTTGTATTCTTCAAAAAAGTGACGTAACTCGTTGAGGGTATGGTGTGGCAACTCTTCGATGTTGTTGTAGTGATTAACACTTGGATCGTTAAGGGCAACAGAAATGATTTTGTCGTCAGCCTCGCCGCCATCTATCATTTGCATTACCCCAATTACTTTGGCTTCCATGAGTGTAAGTGGTACAATGGGTAATGAAGTAATAACCAATATGTCTAGTGGATCTTTATCACCACCATATGTTTGTGGAATAAAGCCATAATTCATTGGGTAATAAAAGGAGGAATAGATTATTCTATCCATTTTTAGCAAACCACTTGCCTTGTCTATTTCGTATTTACAACGACTGCCTTGTGGAATTTCGATTACTGCTGTTACAATTTGAGGAGCTTCTTCGCCATGATTAACGCCATGCCAAGGATGTAGTACGTTTGTTTGATTCATCTGTTCTATTTTTTGATAAATGTGGTTAGTGATTAAATGTTGTGCCAATTAGCAGATGTGCAAAATAAGGGTTCTTAAGTAATTGTTTATATAGATTTGTATATTTTATTCAGGTAATTTCAACAAACTATATTGCACAGGAGAATTATCTTGATTAATATTGAATGGAAATGTACTGTATTATAGATTGGGGTTGAAGGTATATTTAAAATCAACCAACCACGCATTGCCCTGACGAATTATTTTTACTTTTTTTCCGATTTTATCGTAGCTATTTTGGTATTGTACAATTACTTCGCTTTCGGTTACCTCTTCAACCCCC
Organism: Chitinophagaceae bacterium; assembly: GCA_027486695.1. Taxonomy (GTDB): domain Bacteria; phylum Bacteroidota; class Bacteroidia; order Chitinophagales; family Chitinophagaceae; genus Parasediminibacterium. The sequence goes on from JAIXOS010000502.1 coordinate 1,828, forward strand.
GAAATATTGATCGACGCTTCGCGATATTGGCTCCTTTGATCACGGTCTTTTAAATGGTATTCGGTTTCTATTGTTTGCAAATGTTGTTTGTTGGAGGCGTCTTGCAGCATGTAATATTGGGCTTTGGCAAAATCACCTTTTAAACAAGCATCTATAAACTCGCGTCCGGCATCTAACGCATTTTCGGCCAAAGGATAGGTATTTTGAGAACCGCAAAACACCAAACTCGTACAAAAAAATAGGGTCAAAAGGTATTTCATCGTAAGTAGGCTTTGAGCAAGGACACAAAAATAGTTGGTTTAGGTGTACCACTAAGGTATTTTAACGGCTATAGATAAGGAGCCTCCTTTGCCTTCCCCTGCATTGTGCCCAAAAGGAAAGTAAAAGCCTTGCAAATACATAGTAGTTGTGCGGGTGATGCGTTTGCCAATTGCAAGCGTTGTTTTTCCATAGTCGAAATCTTTGTTAAATCCCAAATTGCTACTAAATGCTTTGTTGGTACTTTTTGATATCATTCCTCCGAAACTTGCTATCCAATATACATAATTGCCGGTTTGTGTGCCTACTGTAGCATTGTAACCAATTTGGTCAGGGCCGGTGCCGTCGTCGGCAAAATAACGAGTATAGGTGGCCTCTAAGGCGCAAAAAGTTTTGGGTGCTAAGCCAAATGAGTAGCCGGTGCCCAATAGTAAGCCATTACTCCCATATCCTAAATAGGGTTTTTGATAGTTGTTGTATAAAGGTGTTATAGCCAATGCCTTGAGTGTAAAAAAACTCTTTAAAGTTTTACTTGGCAAGTGAAAAGAAAGGCCCATTTGTGCATCGCCGGCACCTGCTTTAGCTAATTGGGAGCCTTCGATGATGGCCGATTGGTATACCAACGGCACGTTTACGATTAGGTTTACATATCTTCCAAGTCCATAAATCCATCCCAAACCAATGCTTTGTGCCGTAAAAACATCGCCTTGGGTAAAGTTGGTTTTAAGGCCTGCACCATTATAATATTTATTTACCGTATAGTAATTGTAAGACAAATTGATTAATGCGCGTTTTTTCCCAATGGGCCAATCCGCAAAGGCATGAATGCTGAAAAAAAGTAGTACAAGTGTGAGTGTTTTTTTCATCAATCAAATTATTGTTGGGTTTACAATTTGGCACATGTTTGCTAGTTAAAGTGGTTTGTGTTTTTTTACGGTGTGTTCATATATCCAAACACTTTTGTAGGTATTGTGAAGTGGGGTAACCTCGTGTCCTAAACTAGGAAAAACGTATACTTCACTTTTGTTTTTTACAGGATAGAGTAATTTGTTAAATGCGCCAAAGGTACAAGTGGGCGGAGCCATTAAATCTTTTAATCCTGCTCCAAGCAATACGGGACAATCTACTTTTGGGGCAAAATTTTGTACTTCAAAATACCTCAAATTGTTGAGCATACCTGCTTTACTGATGGAAGGACGATTTTTAAAATATTCCAACATGTATTTGATGGGTATGGTAGGTTCAGGGCGTGGTGCAACAATTTCGTAGTTGGTGGTAAAATCGCAAAATGCCGGATTGTCGGCAATACAAAAGCATGCTTTATTGCTTAAAGCTGCGGTTATCAATGCCAAAGTAGCTCCTTGGCTACCGCCTACAAATGCAATACGGGTGGTATCAAAACCCATGGCCGCGCTATCTTTTAAGAAATCTAATCCCCTCAAACAGTCCATATAAATACCACGATATACATACTTGTTTTTATCTTCTATATTCAATAAAAACTGCTCTTTATTATCTGGGTTGATGATTTTGGCGTTGTTGCCAATGCCGCGTACATTGATGTGAAAAGTTACAAAGTCGTCGGAGTAACCGGGTGGTAATTCAATTTTGTATCCACCAAAGCCATATATAACAGGGTAATTGCCTCGTACTCTAGGTATGGATAACCATGCCCATACGGTAACATTGTCCAACGATTGCATTTCCACTTTGTATACTTTGTGGCTAGGCGTACTCATGGTGGAGTCTTTGGTAACCTTGTAATTTGGGGCAACGGCTTGTAAGTCGTCTTTGGCTTTTTGCCAAAAATCGTCAAAATCGTATGGGGTATTATCGGGTAATTGTATGTCAAATGGGCGGTAGCCAAACACGCTTCGGATGGTATCGTCGTATTCTTCTAAATTGATATAAAAAGTAGCATCATAAAAGCCTACTTCGGGCACGGGTATGGTAAAGGGTATTCTTTTTTTGCTTTTTGCGGCAATGGTAACATCGGTAGTGCCGGTACCGGCAATTAAACCTTTGTCGGTAGTTAATTGATAGCTAATAGTACCACTTTGCGGAGTTTTGTATCCATTATGAACGTCAACATAGTATTTGGCTTTATTTTTTTTGCTAAAAATGGCTAATTTTTTTCCTGGAATAATGGCTACATCGGTGGTTTCTTCTTTAGAATGGCTATCGTTTTGAGCGTATAATGTATTGATGGATACCAGCAACGATAATACCATACACATGAGTGCTAAAGTTATATGTAAATAGGATACAGGTTTATTCATCAATGACGGTATAAATGGTTTAATTGGATACAAAAAAACTCGACTTTTTTATGTATTGATGCAATGGTTCTTCTATATAACGCCAAAGTAGGTACGCTATTGTATTAAGAACCACAAATACAATAAATATGTTGATAGTAAGATGATCTAGAACACTTTTTAACTGCCAATATTCATGGTCATCTAACCAATCTACCATTTGCTCCATCCCTCCATTTACAACACTGCACACTATAGATGCAAGCCATCCAATATGAATGAGGTAGAAACAATAGGAAATTTTGCCAAGCTTTTGCATTAAACGGCTAGCAAGTAATTGCCGAATAATTGAGGACTCTTGCAATAACCCGTAAAAAAACAATCCGGCACCTACAGGGAGTAAAATATTATTAGCCAACGTGCCAATTGGGTGGTACAAACCGTAATGTACCCCTTTTGGTAAAGTTACCGATGCCATTACCGCAACCCCGCAACCCATTAGCATCATACCCATAATAGTAAATAAAGGGAAAAAACGTTTTGTTGCTACCGTATTTCGCATATACAAAGCTAGGAAGATGCCAATAAAAAAATCGATGCACCTGCCGAAGAAAGTATAAATAAATACAAATTGACCATTTTGCAAAAAGCCCCACCATGACAGTGGCTTGAATGCCCAAATAGCTATTGCTCCTAGTAGCAAAATGCTGAGTGGAAGTTGCCAAATAGCTACGCTGCGTTTTTTGAGGCACACAAAAAAGAAAGGGGCTAGTAAATAAAAGGTTTCTTCCACTGTCATCGACCATCCTTGCGCCAAACCAGTAAATTTTATGTCGTTGAAAAAACCTCTTAAAAAGGTGAGGTTGAGTACGATAATTAACCAATGTGGCGTTAACTGTTTGTACACATCAGTATTGTTGCCAATTGCTGCAATGAAAAAAGTGAGTACCGAGAGTAAAAAAAACATTGGATACACTCTTGCCAATCTGTTTTTTAAGTATTGGCTATACCATTCACTAGAAATGGAGCTTGTTTCGTAATAACGATGACATATTAAAAAACCACTCAATACAAAAAGCATCGATACCCCAATGTGTAAATCATTGAATACGCGATACAATGGATAAGGGTAATTTTCTTGGTTGTAATGATGTAAAAACACACAGAACGCAGCTATCGCTCTGATGCCCGTAAATGCAGGAACATACATTTTTAACCTCATAAAGCAAGTTTGGCAGCAATGAAACAAATATAACCATACCCAATAACTAACCGATTGTAAGTTTATTTAGCCGTATGATTAGCCGTTTTAAACGTTAGTTTTCGTATATAAAGATTCATTGGTTCTTCTATAAATCGCCATAAAAGATAGGAGCATATGTTCAGCCACACAAATACCAATACAATTGCAAGGGTAGCATTGCCTACTATTAAAGAAATCCACTCAGGATAGTCGTTGTTGCTCAATACATCTAGTATTTGTTCTTGCACCAACAATAGCCAATCGTGACTCATTGTTGCCAAAAAACCAATGTGTAGCAAGTAAAATATATACGAGCTTTTTCCTAATATCTGCATAAAAGGAGTGGCTAATAATTGCTGAAAAAGACTTACTTCAGTTATAAGGCCATAAAAGAGCACACAAATAGCCAATGGCAATAGTACATTGTTTATTGCGATGCCGGCAGGTTGGTGCAAACCAAATGGTATGCTGCTATTGATTGGGAGTAGCGAAAGTAAACCGATGCAAAGTAGTACGCCAAATGCACCTAATAAGGTAAAACCACAAGTGCCTAAGCGCTTAGGCAATGGCCGATCTAACAATACTTTTGCCAACGCCATGCCAACAAAAAATTCAATACACCTTCCGGTGAAGGTATACAAAAACATAAATCGGTAGTTGCCATAAAAGCCCCACCAATTAAATTGGCTAAAAAAAGCTACCAAGGCTATGCCAAAGCCTACTATGCACAAGGGCAATAACCACCAATAACCACGCCACCGTTTAAGCAATACAAAGAAAAATGGTGCAGATAAATAAAAACATTCTTCTACTGTTAACGACCATCCTTGTCCTACGCCGGTAAACTTCAAATCGTCAAAAAAACCACGAACAAATAACAAATTCATACCTATTAGTACCGATTTAGGTTCAAAATCATGATAAGCTGCATCATTGCCGCTTACATAAGCATACACAAATGTGGCAATGGTTAACAAGGCATACATAGGATAAATACGTGCTATCCGGTTTTTAATATATTTACGAAACCAACTCCCCGAAATAGCCACGTGGTGATAGTATCTAAAGCAGATTAAAAAACCACTAAGCACAAAAAAAATGGTTACCCCAATGTGCAATTCGTTCAATACCCTGAAAATAGGGTAGGGATAATCAGCTTGATTAAAGTGATGAAAAAAAACCAAAAATGCGGCAATCGCTCTTATGCCAGTAAGTGAGGGTATGTACGAAGATGGTTTCAAATGGGTTCTTTCAAAGCAAATTAGCTGTTTAGCATTAATAATCAATGTAAATCCTGCATTTTTTTTGCTTTCGTGCTTGCAAGCAGCAATTCGGTTTTTTATGTTGAGAAACTTTTTTCCACATTTCAGGAATTACAAGGACAGGTTTTGCGCTTTTTATTTAAAGGCACTTGGTATTTTTGTACATTCACCCCCAAATTTGAAACACATAATATGCAAGCTACAGAACATGCACATGTATTAATTATTGGTAGTGGCCCTGCCGGTTATACTGCCGCTATTTATGCTGCCCGAGCCAATATGAAACCCATTTTGTACCAAGGAATACAGCCTGGCGGACAACTAACCATCACAACAGAGGTAGAAAACTATCCCGGTTATCCGGAAGGTATTCAAGGTCCGGAAATGATGATTCAATTCGAAAAGCAAGCTGCAAGAATGGGGGCCGATATCCGTTATGGATTGGCTACCAAAGTCGATTTTTCAAAACAACCTTACTTGGTAGAAATTGATGAAGAAAAATGGATTTCAGCCGATGCAGTAATTGTATGTACCGGCGCTAGTGCCAAATGGTTGGGACTAGAGAGCGAACAGCGCTTAAATGGTTTTGGTGTAAGCGCATGTGCCGTGTGCGATGGATTTTTCTTCCGCAATAAAGAAGTAGCAATTGTAGGTGCCGGCGATACCGCTGCCGAAGAAGCACTGTATCTTTCCAAATTGTGCACTACCGTACACATGATTGTGCGCAAAGAAGCTATGCGTGCAAGCAAAGTTATGCAAGACCGTGTGCTCAATACGCCCAATATTCGTGTGTATTGGAATAGCGAAACCGACGAAATTTTGGGCGAACATAAAGTAGAAGCAGTACGTATTGTCAATAACCAAAATCAACAAACTACTACCATTCCGGTTAGTGCTTTTTTTGTGGCTATTGGTCACAAACCCAACAGCGATATTTTTAAAGATTGGTTACAGATGGACGAAACCGGCTACATTACCACCATTCCGGGCACAAGCAAAACCAATGTTGAAGGCGTTTTTGCTGCCGGCGATGTGCAAGACAAAAATTATAGACAAGCAGTTACGGCTGCGGGCAGTGGCTGCATGGCCGCCCTCGATGCCGAACGCTATTTAAGTGCCAAAGGCTTGGTGTAAGGGCCAAGATAAGGGCATTTTACTTTCTTTTTTACACAACAAAGGCTGCATTGTTCATACATGCAGCCTTTGTTGTACTTGGTTGTCAATACAATTGTATATTGATTACGATGTTTTTAAAAGTGTCATGAATAAGGTTGTATAAGTTGGTGTAATCTTTATTGGTTAAACAATGCTTTGGCTTCAAACGCTTCATCTAACTTCATTTTTCCCCCAAGTACCAAACGTATTTGTCGGCGTTGCATAGCAGCTTCGTAGTGTTTAATTTCTTCCTCCGTTTCAGGAATAATTGGCGGTACCGGTGCCGGTCGGTTATTGGCATCTAATGCTACAAAGGTAAAATAAGCTTCGTTGCTAGCATATTGGTGCTGTTGCAGGCTATCCTCGCCCCAAACCTTTATGTAAATTTCCATCGACGTGGTAAATGCCCTCGTCATTTTGGCTTCAATGTGTACAATATTACCCAATTTGATAGGGTATTTAAAGCTAATATTATCTACACTTACCGTCATGCAGGGCTTATTACAATGTCGCATTGCCGATATGGCTGCGGCTATATCCATCCAATACATTAAACGGCCACCCATTAAGCCACCATAGCTATTGGTATCGTTGGGCAATACCAACTCGTTCATGACAACAAAACTTTCACTTGCTTTTTTCCCTTCCATATAGCCAAATATACTCTTTTTTTGTTCATTTTGTTGCAATCTGATGATAAGTATAGATGATTTTTTTGTTATTGGGGGCTCTCATCGTTCGAGCAAATGGCAGCTGTTGTTCCGGCTGACTGGCAAGTAGTCCTCGCCCAATCGCCCTGCGGTTGTTGGTCTGTGGGCTACTTCGCCGCATCCGGCAGCCATTCTGCATTTGTAACCCTTCCAAGCTGTGTACAGCGAGCGGTGTTCTGTAAACCCAATTTGTAGTACTACCTAATCAACCTACTTGTGATAGTGCGGTATATCGGGAACAGCATTGATTATCCCCAAATCCATTTTACCTGTTGTTGGGCATTGGCAGTATTGCTAAATGTGTTATGGAGCAGGGCTTTCCTTAATTCCACTTCTTCGTTGCCAAAAGGTTGGTGAAACAATTGCGCTACAATAGATTGAAAGGCTTTTTCATTATTGGCAATATGGCAGGCAGCTTCAAGTCCGCTACCTTCTACCGTTGCATCGTTTACCACACAGTGACGCCCATTGAACAATGCATTCAGCAGTTTTAGTTTGATGCCGGTATTGTGAAAAGAAGGCAAAATATTAATTTGAGCCTTTTTGATTAAATCTTGCATCTCCTTTTCGCCAGGGTTGGCCACAATGCAAGTGTTGGGGTACGAATGAGCCAATCGTTCCAAAGCTTTGCTCGGATTTTTGCCGGCAATCACAAATGGAATAGTGGTATTGCCAAACACTTTTTTTAACAACCAATTTGCCGCTTTCTCATTAACCGGAACACTTAAGTCGCCCTGATACAAACAAAAATTACCCAAGCCTTCCGGACAGTTCACTTGCCAATGTGGAGGTAAGTACAAACTAAGGTAATCAATTGTCTTGCAGCCAAATGCGTTGCGATAAACGGCCACATCTTTGTGGGTGACTCCCCAAAAAGCGGTGGCTTTGGGAGCAATTGATGCTTCGTATTTTTTTAATAAACGACTTTCGTTCCAATAATATATTTTTTTTAAAATAGCACTAGACGATTGGTATAAATGTCTGTAATATTGGTATTCTACATTGTGCACACGTACAAATTTTCGCCTATTGGCAAAGCGGGGATCGTGTAATAAATAAGAACAATGAACCCCTTCCATCAAAATGGGATAATCGTCTTTGAGCAAATTTTGTAATAAGTCTTCATTGCTTCGAGAAGCAACAATATAGGGTAGTTGGTTAAAGATACTAGAAGCCGCTTGCAAACGGGGATAGTAGTGTACCGAAGTGCAGTATTTGTAAAGTTCGGGTTGCTTGCCCCGTCCGTAGTCGAAACAATGCAAATGAATGTGTACGCCTTGCGCCTGTAATGCGGGCAACTTATAAAACAAGTCGAAAACGCCGCCAAAGTCAACAGGGTAAGGAACAGTCAGGCTAACGATATGTAGGTGTTTTTCCATGTTGTATGAAGGCAAATGAACTTATTGATTAGGTAAAATACGTTGCCAGTAGGCAATTAGTTGAACAGATTCGGCTTGCCAATTGAGTTGCTCGCGTGCTATTAGGGTGTTTTGTTGAATGGTCTTGTATAAAACACTATCGTGCAGCAATTTGTTTAAAGCTGCTGCAATTGCGGCTACACTAGTATCGTCAATCAGTAAGGCCACGGGTAAATGATGGTTTATGGCAGCATATTCCGGATAGTTGACACAAATTTGAGGAATACCCGCCATCATATAATCAAAAAAACGATTGGCCAATGAATAGTATTGGTTTAGGCCTGTTGATTCAAATAGGGTGACTCCACAAAAAGCGGTTGGGGTAAGCAATCGTAATGCAGCAGGTGCTACATAGCCTTTTAGGGTTACTTTATTGCTTAAGTTGTATTGTGCTATTAATTGTTGGGTTTGATTAAAAAAATTTCCTTCGCCACAAATAATCAACTGCGCATCTACATGTTCCATTGCCGGAATGAGGCTTTCAAAGCAGCGTCCTTCATTTACAGCTCCTTGATATAAAATTACCGGGAGGGTGTTGGTAGGTGGAGGAATGTTTGCGTCAATTGTTTTCAATAGCGGTAAGTTACGGACTATTCCATAAGATACGCCGTAGCGTCTGTTCAATTCTTGTTGTATAAAGGTGTTTACCGTATAGCCATGTGGATACTGAGGTACAGCATACTTTTCTATTTGCAACCAAAACTGTTGCAACCATTTGCGGGTACAAATCTCTTTTTGTTCGGTAAAAAGTTCGTGTGCATCGTACAAACGGGGCTTTCGCTTCAGTTTGCTTATCCATAAGCAGGGCAAAATGGTGTCGAGGTCAACGGCATAGAACGCCGCTGCCCTATGGGTAAGCAAGTACCAAAATAAGCGCACATTGTATTCGGCATAAAAGCCAAAACCTTTTTCGAAGAAGCACGGTAACCGTACTTGAGCAAATTTTTCATTCCGCAATGCAGCGGAATGCTTTTTTTTTCTGCCTATTAGTTGCACACAATAGCCAGCATCAACCAACGAGTTGCAAATACGTTGCATGCGTTGGTCGTACGTTAAATCATTGGTGACCGTACAAAGAATAGGTGCTTGTTGTGGCATACGCAACAAATATAAATGCAGAAAAGGATAAGTTGAGTAAAACTATGGAGTATTGAAAGGTTATTAAAAGTTTGGAATAACTATGGTTGGTTCAATAATATGCATTTTATTCGCAGAATATTGCGTATGTGTAACTCGTTAATTTCAAATAAATTGAAAAAAGGCTGTACTTTCTTTTTATGGTTGTTTCTCTCTTTCGGAACTGTGTTGTGGTTGCATGCGCAACCGGTAGCCGATACTGTTCTCGACAAAAAAGCTGGAAATAAAATAATGGGCTTTCCGGTGGTTGCTAAAACGATTGAAACGGGGTGGAGTGCAGGCCTTGCGGCATCATTTACATTTCATCTTTCTAAAAAACACCATGCGCAGCGCACCTCAAATGTACAATTATTGGGCTTGTATTCGTTTAAAAAGCAATTGGTAGTAGCGCTGAACGGAAGTCAATATTTTAAAAATGAAAAATATGTTTTAAATCAACAAATTTCATACAGTTCTTTTCCTGATAAGTTTTGGGGAATAGGCAATAGCACTAGCGCTACTTATGAAAATTATTCATTTAATCAATATTATATTAGTCTTCATTTGTTGCGTAAAATAGGGAGTCACTGGTTTATTGGAATACCTTTTGAAATGCAGAATCTTTTGCAAGTGCAATACCTGCGCAACGGTTTGTTTGACCAACAAGCGGTGCCCGGAAAAAATGGTTATAAAGTACTTGGATTAGGAGCAAGCCTAACATTTGACAACCGTAATCACGCTTTTGCACCTTCGGCAGGTACCTACGCTCAACTATATTTCAATCATTTCGACGATTATTTGGGTAGCTCATTTGTATATAGCAATTTGGTGCTAGATGCTCGTCATTTTATCAGTTTGGGCCAGCAGCAAGTGTTAGCCTTGCAGGCCTATTCGTGCAATAACTTTGGAGGTGCTATTCCATTGCGCAGCCTTGCAAGTTTGGGGGGCAGTACTAGCATGCGTGGGTATTACAGCGGGCGTTATCGCGATCAAAACCAGCTCGTTTTTCAAGCCGAATACCGTAGGCCATTGTATAAGTCGGTAGGGATGGTATTGTTTGCTAATGTTGGAGATGTTGCAGCCGATACAAAAAAATATCAACTTAGTCAGTTTAAGCACAGCATGGGCGCCGGTTTGCGATTGCCATTGAACAAAGCTGAAAAATTAAATGTACGAATCGACTATGGAATTGGATCTAAAGGGAATAGTGGGTTGTACTTTCAGCTTGCCGAAGCTTTTTAATGGCTTGCGTGTTGGGTGATTTTTTTTGCAACAATAAAACATAACCAAGCAAAAAATGGCGCAGCAAGTACATCTACACTATAGTGTACATGTTGAAGTAGCACCAAAATGCCCACAGCAACGGTGCTGATGTACATTATCCACTTTTCTTTTGGGTGAATTAAGCACAATGAAAAAATGAACTGAGTAGAGGTATGTCCCGAAAAAAATAGGTCTTTGGTTATAAATGTGCCACCGTAAAAAATATTGGTAATTGGGTCAATTAACGGAACTAACTGCTGTGGTGGGTTGAAGGGAACAAGAGAAATAGAAGCTATTCTTGCAATACATAATATCAAAAAACTCCAAATGAGTGTTAAGCAAATCATAGGATGTTGTAAACACCGTATCAGAGTGTATATGGTGGTAGTCCAAATGATGGCAAAAATGAGATAAGATACATTTACCGCAGGTAGCATATGCAAAAGCCAGTCGTTCATCACGAAACCGTCTCTTTTCTCAATTATTGAAAAAAAATATTGAAAAAAAATCAAAACCAATGTGGTAAGTGTAGCTCCCACATACAACAACTTTTTAAATAATGGTTGTGTAAAGGCAGCCTTCCAAGTTGCTTTTATATTGCTCATTCTGTAAAATCGCCCGATAGAGGGGCGCAAAGTTAACAAAGGGTTTTGGCATTTGAATGCCAATAATTAGTGAGTGTATTAAACTAAGTTAGCTGTTATTACAAAAGTGAATGATCAACAATGAGTTGTACAATTTGCTCAAGATACTTTTGGTCGGTAGCGTCAAAATAATTTAAATATTCGCTATCTACGTCTAGTACGCCCACAATATGGGTATTGTTGAAAATAGGAACTACAATTTCGCTTTTAGACAAACTGCTGCATGCAATGTGTCCTGGAAATTGATCAACATCCGGCACAATTAAAGTTTTGGCTTGTTGCCAGGCAGAACCACAAACTCCTCTACCTTTTTGTATACGGGTGCAAGCAATAGGTCCTTGAAATGGACCAAGAATTAATTGTTGATTGTCCGGGGCAACTAAATAAAAACCTACCCACCACCAATTAAATTGTTGTTTTAATGCAGCTGCTATGTTGGCTAAATTGGCAATTAAGTTGGTTTCACCCGTTATCAAGGCCTCAATTTGTGGATACAACGCTTGATATTGCGCCTCTTTTGTTCCTTGAATTATGTGTAAATCCTCTGACATATAATTAGATGGTTTATTTGAGTGAATTTAACTTGGGTAATGCAATAACGCTGCAAACATGCTATCTGCCTGATAGGGGTAGCCACAAATTAGCCGCTGTTCCAGTACTTGAAGTTTTGGATAAGCAATGCGTATTTTATCTACTATTTGTTCATTTTCGTCTGCAAAAATAGAACAGGTGATGTATAAAAAGTAGCCTCCCGGAAGCAGTTTTTGTATTGATTTTTTTGCTATTGTAAACTGCAAGTGTGTGAATTGAGTAAGCTTTTCTATTTGAAAAAAGAATAAATTTTCAGGTGTTCTGCTCCAAGTGCCACTACCACTACAGGGTACATCGCAAATAATCATGTTGTATTGTGTTGGATGTAATTGTTGTTGTGATGCCAAATCCGCAACAAAAGAGTGGTAATCGTAAATGCCTGCCTGCTGAAAACGTTTTGCCAAATTGGCCAAAATAGACGGACGGACATCGCTTACCGTAATGGTGCATGACGGAAACGAATCCTTAGCCAAAATGCTTTTACCACCACTAGCAGCACAGCAATCCCATATAGAAAAATGCGATGGAACGCCGTTGTTTTTTGCTTTATCGTGTGTAAGAATGGATTCAAAAAATGCACCTATTTGTTGCGATGCATAATCTTGAATCACCACTTCTTTATTGATTTTGAAAAGATCTTCTGTGTTGGTATTATTTGGCAATGCAATACAGTTTGAATGTATTTGTGTAAAGGCAATTTGATTGTTATGTAAAATACCTATTACTTTTTGGTGATAATTTGCTCTAATACGAATAAATAAATTCGGTTGTTGCAAAAAGGATTCTTGCCAAGCTTGTAAATCAATACCCTTACTAATTTTGGTTGACCAAGGAAAAAGCAAGCTATTGGTGGATATTGATAATCGGGTTAGTTTATCGGTAAAGCTAACCGTAGCTTGTTCATTCCAATCTTGGTTAACAGCTTTTAATAAAGTATTTGGTTCCTTACTGCAAAGCCATAGTGCTTGTTCAATGTGGGTAGCGGTTGCTTGTTTATGAAAGAGGTTACAAACCCTATAATAACAGTAGGTAAGTTGCAAAATATTTTTCCTGTCCTTGGAGCCATATTTTTTGTGTTGGGAAAAAAAGTGCTTTAAATGGATGGCTAATGGTGCTTCCCCTTGATAATTTTGGATAATTGATAAGGAAGTTTTTATGTGTTGTTGAACGTAATTCACAAGCAAGTTACAATTTTTGCGATATGTAAAAAGCCCATTGCACATGTGCAATAGGCTTTAAGAAGTATGTGGTTGGTATACGTTGTTTACAACTCAAGTAAGCTTTTTACGGGATCTTTACCAATAAGCAGTTGATCAGGATTTTCCAATAGTTCTTTCACTCTTACCAAAAAACCTACACTTTCTCTGCCATCTACTATTCTATGGTCGTAACTAAGTGCCAAATACATCATTGGTCTTATTTCTACTTTACCGTTTACTGCCATTGGGCGATCTTGGATTTTGTGCATTCCAAGAATAGCGCTTTGCGGTAGGTTGATAATTGGCGTACTTAGTAAGCTTCCAAAAACGCCTCCATTGGTAATGGTAAATGTACCACCGGTTAAGTCCTCAGCAGTTAATTTACTATCTCTAGCTTTTCCTGCAAGTTCAATTACTTTTTTCTCAATATCGGCCATGCTCAAGCTTTCCACATTTCTAATTACAGGTACGGTTAATCCGCGTGGAGTACTTACCGCAATACTAATATCAGCATAATCATGGTATACCAAAGAGTCGCCATCGATGTACGCATTTACAGCAGGTAATTCGCTTAGTGCTATGGCACATGCTTTGGCAAAAAAGCTCATAAAGCCAAGGTTTACACCATGGCTTTCTTTAAATTTATCTTTGTATTTTTTGCGAATGTCCATGATGTTACCCATATCCACTTCGTTAAAAGTGGTGAGCATTGCGGTGGTGTTTTTAGCCTCCACTAAACGTCTGCTAATGGTTTTGCGCAGGTTGCTCATTTTTTCTTGGCGAACATTTCTGCTAAACAATTCAGTGCCTGCAAATGCTTTTTTGCCAGGATTGGCCAAAGCTTCTAGAACATCATTTTTTAATATTTTTCCGCCAAACCCGGATGCTGTTATAGAAGAAATAGCTACTTTTTTATCGGCAATAATGGCGCTTGCCACCGGGGTAGCTTTTATATCGTTGCTTACGGCTGTAACCGGTGCTTGAGAAGTGGTGGAAGCTACAACAGTTGGAACCTCTGCTACAGCTGCTGGGGAGGCACTAGTGGGTTTGGCAGCGGTATCGTCAATTTGTGCCAATAAGGCACCAATTAAAATCGTATCGCCTTCTTTTGCTAATTGTATCAAAACACCGGCTTGTTCCGCATTCACTTCAAAAGTGGCTTTTTCACTTTCTAATTCTGCAATTACTTCATCTCTCTCAACATATTGTCCTTCTTTTTTGGTCCATTTTAGCAATGTTACTTCGCTAATAGATTCGCCAACGGTTGGTACTTTAATATCAATCATAAAAAACTAGTTTCTTTATTAATCGTGTTTGTTTTGTTTTTAGTTCAAACAGTTTTGCGTTGCTTAGTGGTTATTAGCATGCTAAATGTCGAATGCAGTTTGCAAAATTTCTGCTTGTTCCTTGGCATGTACTTTCGCATAGCCGGTAGCAGTAGCAGCGCTTGCTGAACGACCAATAATGCCGAAGTTGATGCTTAATAAGTTCATTTTTAGGAAGGCCGCTGCACCCATATTCAATGGTTCTTCCTGCACCCAATACCAACTTGCTTTATTGTATTTTTTGTACAAGGTATCAATTTGTTTGTGTGGTAAAGGGTATAATTGTTCCAAACGAACAATAGCAATGTCGGTTCTATTCTCTTTCTTTTGTTTGTCGGCAAGTTCAAAATAAATTTTACCGGAACAGAACAATACTTTTTTTACAGCATTAACATCAGTAATGTTAGTATCGTCAATTATTTCTTTGAAGCCGCCATCGGTAAATTCAGTTAGTGCACTAAAAGTATATGGACTGCGCAAATAGGCTTTGGGCGAAAAATTGATCAATGGTTTCCTGAAATTCCAAGTCAACTGCCTGCGTAAAGCATGGAAAAGGTTGGCAGAAGTAGTAATATTGGTAACAATCATATTGTTTTCGGCACAGAGTTGCAAAAAGCGTTCAAGACGTGCGCTGCTGTGTTCAGGACCTTGTCCTTCATAGCCGTGAGGCAATAGCATAACAATACCATTTTGGCGTTGCCATTTTTGTTCACCAGCCGAAATAAATTGGTCAATCATTGTTTGAGCGCCATTGCAAAAATCGCCAAACTGTGCTTCCCAAATTACCAATGCATTAGGATTGGCCAACCCATAACCGTATTCAAAACCTAGAACGCCGTATTCGCTTAAAAGCGAGTTGTAAATACGAAGTTTAGCTTGTGTTTCTGTGAAATGGTTGAGACGATTA
>JAIXOS010000019.1 GCA_027486695.1 Chitinophagaceae bacterium
ATTGCTCAATACCAAGCCGAGGAACGCACCATGATGGCCTTTAGGCTTGCATCGTCCAAGTACCGAATTAAAGAATTGCTAGACATTATGATAGCAGCGGATATTTCTACCGAACAAAAAATCAATCAATTGAAAGAAGAATTGGCGGCACACCACCAACAGCCTGCATTTTTAAAGGCAAAAACCATGGGACAAATTGTGAAGATGCAGTTGAAGGCCAACCTATCCAAGAGTCTGCGGTTAATTCCCAAAACCAATATTCGCATTGCCGATTAAAACATTATAGCGATATACAATAGCAACCACGGGTAGTAACTGTACCTGTGTCGAATTATGTAAACAAATGCAATACATCTGTTTTTACCCAAGTAGTACATACTTCTTGAAAACAATGGTATTGCAATTGCAGTTCCACACATGCTTCATCTTTAATAAACCGGGCCACCATTGAACCGCTTGTTTGTAGCATAAACGGTTCAATGATAATCATAGCGGCAAAATCAACCTCACCGCGCCCCCACCATTTATATATTGCTTCCTTGGCATTCCATAACAACGTAGTTAGCAAAACTTCGGAGTGGTGCTGTAATGCCACCCATTCTTGTTCACTATTATGTAAAAACTTGGGCGCTATTTTAAGTACCCGTGGCGTAGGCAATTCAATATCTATACCCACGCGCTCCGAATTGCTAACAATTGCCGCTGCATAGTTGGCACAATGTGAAATGGAAAAATGGTATTGTTCGTTGGGCAAAAAGGGTTTTCTAGTTGTTGCAATTAACATTTCGTGGTAAGGAAAATCGGCGGCCAAATGCTGTAATAAATATCTACCGGCCAAATGCTGTAACCGTTTGTGCGGGTGTGTTATGCTGTTTTGTAGGGGTACTTTGGCAGCAAAAAAAAGTTCGGGTTCTTCAATTTTCCAAATAGCCAATTGAGTAGCATTAGAAAGTTGGTGCTGAAAAAATAGTGGCATAAACAATTGGATAACATGAATAAGCAAATGAATGTAGCAATATTTATTTATTTTCGCAACGAGAAAAAATGGTAGTAGTTAATTTTATTCATCTTATGCAGTATTAATTAACTGCCTACAATAAAATAAAAGCTCCATACATGTTAAAGACGATGAACGTACTGCGACGCAACGAAGATGCTATCGGTACCAAAGCTTGACCCCAAATACCTTTTCATGATACTTAGCGACAAACGAATTTTAGAAGAAATAGCAGCCGGTTCTATTGTTATAGCACCTTACAACCGCAACTGCCTTGGCAGTAATAGTTACGATGTACATTTAGGCGCTTGTTTGGCTACTTATATAGATGCTGAATTAGATGCCAAAAAACACAACACAATCACTTATTTCGATATACCTGAGGAAGGTTTTGTATTGAAACCGAATGAATTGTATTTGGGCGTAACGCTCGAATATACCGAAACACATGCGCATGTTCCTTTTTTAGAAGGCAAATCGTCCACAGGCCGTTTGGGCATTGATATTCATGCCACTGCGGGCAAGGGAGATGTTGGTTTTTGTGGCAATTGGACACTAGAAATTTCGTGTAAAAAGCCGGTACGAGTATATGCCGGCATGCCGATTGGACAATTGATTTATTTCCCAGTAGAAGGAGAAATTGAAGTAAAGTACCACTTAAAAAAAGATGCCAAATACAGCGGTCAACCCAACAGGCCAATTGAGAGTATGATGTGGAAAAACAAGTTTTAATACCCTGTTTAAATGCAAGTCACCGCGTTCTGTTGTTTCTAAAAGGTATGATTAACTGTATTTTGGGCAATTGCCAAATTAAAAGCCTTAAAAAGCGTATAAAAAACAAAAGATAATTTGTATTATTGTGCAAATTTAAAGTTAAAACTAACCTTTGTTCACTACTCCTACACGAAAATAGCAATATGGAAAAACGTTTTATGACCATTCATATGGTTGCAGTTTTATTGTTTTTGGTACTCGGAAAAGTACAATCGCAACTTTTAAGAGCTGAAGTGGCTTTAGGTTCCAGTATGTATAGCGGCGATTTAAACTCGGGCATTCCAAATATCAAAGATGTACGTGCAGCAATGAGCATAGGTCTTACTTATGATGTTGCAGATAAATTTAGATTCAGAGCGCGCTATACAGCTGCTAAAGTAACTGGTGACGATCGTTTTTCGTCAAGAGCTGATTTCCAAAAAAGAGGACTTAATTTTTTCTCCAATATTTCAGAAATATCGCTATTGGGTGAATATGATTTTTGCAATCAAGAGCAATATTCTTTAATTCCCTATATTTTTGGCGGTTTAGGCTACTACAGTTTTAATCCCAAAACAAATGATAAGAACGGTAATATTGTGGAATTAGCAAATATTGGTACGGAAGGGCAATTTTTAACTGGCAATCCTAAAGGCAAAGGACAGACGTACAATTTAAACCAAATGAACCTGCAAGCTGGCGCAGGTATTCGCTATCAACTTACAGAGGATATTGACTTAGGGGCTGAATTTTGCTTTCGTTATTTATTTACAGACTATTTAGACGATGTGCACTCTAGCTTCTATGTAAAAGCAAGTGAATTCAACATGTCAGATCCTGCTCAAAAGTTAGCTTATGAACTATCTTTTAGGGGCACAAGAGACGAGTCTAAATTTAATTACACCTTACCCAGAGGCTTAAGCAATAACGATGCCTACTCCACCTTTCAGTTAAGTGCTAGGTTTAGACTCAACTTTGCAAGTTCTAGCCACTATGGAAGTTATAAAGTACGCTTCTTTTAAATAAAAATATTTTCATATAAAAAATAGCCCTGAGAAACAATGTTTTTTCCGGGCTATTTTTTATACAAGCAGTCAGTGTTTTTCTAACCCTTTTTACTTTAAACTCTGTTATCTTATCACCAATTTCCAATAAAACACCCAAACAATAATGCCCGACATTTGGATATCGGGCATTATTGTTGTCAGTTGACGACGAAAAATAATTAAATACTTTTTATAATACAAGCTGCTTTTCAACCATTATTTTTCGTAAATTGATAAGCGCATAGCGCATTCTACCCAAGGCTGTATTGATGCTGCAATTGGTAAGTTCTGCTATTTCTTTAAAACTTAAATCGGCGTAGTGCCTAAGTACAATAACTTCTCTTTGATCTTGTGGCAATAAATTTAGCATTAAACGTACTTGGTGATGGCTTTGCATTTGAGCCATTTTTACATCCGCAGCGTCTGTGGTACTACCAATCATTTCAAAAATATCGGTTTCATCACTTGCTACTGATTTGGTCCGATTCACTTTTCTGAAATGATCTAAACACAAATTGTGCGAAATACGCAATGCCCATAGCAAAAACTTACCTTCATCATTGTATCGGCTGCTACGAAGGGTATTAATAATTTTTATAAACACGTCCTGAAAAACGTCTTCTGCCAAGTGCCTATCGTTCAACATGTACAAAATGCTGGAAAAAATCCTATCCTTATGTCTATTAACTAAAATCTCCAACGCATGATTGTCGCCGGACTGAAATGCACATACTAATTGCGCATCCGTTGCATTTGCAAGAGTGTTCATAACCAAGTTGGTTTTGGGGCTTGAATTAAATAAAATCGAGGATATTAGGACTGACATACTAGAGATTCGCGTTTGCACACTACTTCATTAGTATTAAATGGAAAATTAACACCTATTCGTGGTTGTATAAAGTTTTTATTGTTATTGTTAAAAACTATTTAAAATGATACAAAGTTATCAACACTTGATTAACATTGAGAAGGATAAAAATGTATACAAATACACCGGTTTTTCACCATTGCTGCACTATTTTCATAACTATATAGTGCATACTTGTACTTTTGTAACTATTTATACATAACTTGTTGCCATACGCTCTCGTAATACAAAAAATGCGCATCAAACATGCAAACCCATAACTCGTAATGAATACACTTGTAAAGCGAATCGTTATTCAGGCCGTTTTAAAACACAAAATTGGCAAAACCGCTGCTGTTTCGCGGAACTATTCCGATTTTGAGTTGGCGAGTGCTTTTCGTGAGTTAAAAATTACCATCGCCCGCTTAGTACGAGATACTTTTTTAATTGCAATGGGCATTTTATGTGCCGCTTTTGGTCTCGAAGGATTTCTATTGCCAAGCAAGTTTATAGATGGTGGTGCTACAGGCATATCACTACTCATTACCGAACTTACCAACATACCATTGCATTTACTCATTTTACTTATCAATATCCCATTTGTTTTGCTAGGCTTCAAAGTGGTAGACAAATTGTTTGCTATCAAAACGGCGGTTGCAATTACCACCCTCGCAATTGTATTGGCAGTGGTACATGTACCTACAATTACTGAAGACAAATTGTTGGTGGCCATATTTGGCGGCATGTTTCTTGGCGCAGGCATTGGCTTATCGGTTCGAGGTGGCGCAGTAATTGATGGCACAGAGGTACTCGCTATCTATCTAAGCCGAAAACTTAGTACCACAATGGGCGACATTATCATCATGATTAATATTGCCATTTTTTTAACGGCTGCCTACTTTTTATCTATCGAAACGGCATTGTACTCAATGCTTACCTATTTATCGGCTTCCAAAACCTTGGATTTTGTAGTGGAAGGTATTGAAGAATATACCGGCGTTACAATTGTATCAAGCCACCATGAGGAAATTCGCCAAATGATTATTCACATTCTTGGGCGAGGCGTTACCGTATACAGTGGCAAAAGAGGGTTCGGAAAAAATGGTGAAGCCAAAGAAATTGACATCGTTTATACCGTAATTACCCGTTTGGAACTGAATAAACTAAAAACAGAACTCACCAAAATAGATCCCCACGCCTTTATTGTTATGAGCAGTGTAAAAGACACTAAAGGGGGAATGATTAAAAAAAGAGCGTTGAAACACTAATTCTGCCGCTAAGTTACATGCAGTCTTTTTTCACCTTTTTCGTATAGAATTACGACGATAGCAACAATCGTACGATTTCTCTGTTTATATTGCCTTATGGCTAAAAAATCTGCTGCTGTTCCGGCTTCTCACACGCTGCTGCAAAACAACCCAATTGTGGTTTCTGGGGCTCGTACCCACAATTTAAAAAATGTATCTGTTGCGTTTCCGCGCAATCAATTGATTGTAGTAACCGGCGTTAGCGGAAGCGGCAAATCATCGCTTACCATCGACACCCTATTTGCGGAAGGTCAGCGCCGATATGCCGAAAGTTTAAGTGCTTATGCACGTCAGTTTATGGCTAGAATGGTAAAGCCTGATGTAGATTTTATCAAAGGTTTGTGTCCGGCAATTGCCATTGAACAGAAAGTCATTACTAGAACACCACGCAGCACGGTAGGTAGCATGACCGAAATATACGATTACCTGCGGTTGCTATTTGCCCGTACAGGCACTACCATAAGCCCTATTAGTGGACAGGTGGTTAAAAAACAAGATGTTCAAGATGTTGTTCAAACTATTTGCCAACTACCCGAGGGCAGCAAAATACTTATTTTATCGCACTTTAAACAACACGCCAAACGGAATACAAAAGAAGAAATCAATATTCTGTTGCAAAAGGGATTTAGCCGTCTATACCTGCGCACCTGCGCTCCTAACGAGGCAGCAACCGGTGAATTGCAGCGCTTGGAAGATTTATTGGAAATGAACGACGAAGCTTTAACCGCCCTCTTGTCATCTACAAACCTTACCACCTTTGTGCTTACCGACCGTTTGGTAACAAAGGAATTTGACGAGGAAGCCATCCACCGCATTACCGACTCCGTTGGCACTGCTTTTTATGAAGGCGAGGGCGAAATGTTGGTTGAAATCAACACTACAATACTTCGGCATTTCAATAGCAAATTTGAATTAGACGGTATTGCTTTTGAGGAACCCGTACCCAACCTATTTTCGTTTAACAATCCTTATGGCGCCTGCCCAACCTGCGAAGGCTTTAGCCAAGTGTTGGGAATAGATGAAGATTTGGTAATTCCCGACAAAAGCCTGAGTGTTTACGAAGGGGCTGTTGCCCCGTGGAAGGGCGAAAAATTGGGTGAATGGAAAACGCAATTTGTATTCGGCGCTAAAAAAATCAACTTCCCTATTCATACACCAATCGCCGAACTATCGCCTACCCAATATCGTTTGCTTTGGGAAGGAGACAAAGGGGTACTTGGCATTAATGACTTTTTTAACGAAGTAGAACAAAATTTGTACAAAGTACAATACCGTGTTCTACTAAGCCGATATCGTGGGCGCACTAAATGTCCTACTTGTAATGGCTATCGACTACGAAAAGAAGCTTTATATGTATGGGTGGGTGGCAAACACATTGGCCAATTGTGCGAAATGCCTGTTAAAGATTTGCAACAATGGTTTACTCAACTCTCCCTTACCCAACACCAACAAGAAGTTGCCAAGCGAATTTTGATCGAAATTCACCAACGAATACAAACACTGCTAGATGTGGGGCTTGGCTATTTAACACTCAATCGGCTTGCCAATTCTCTCAGTGGTGGCGAAAGCCAACGAATACAACTAACCCGTAGCCTTGGTAGCAACCTCACCAATTCGCTTTATATTTTGGATGAACCATCCATTGGTTTGCACGCACGCGATACCGAAAACTTAATACGTGTTTTGCAATCGTTAAAGCAATTGGGCAATACCGTGATCGTAGTGGAACATGATGAAATGATGATGCGAAAAGCCGATTACATTATTGATATGGGACCACTTGCTTCGCATCTAGGTGGCGAAGTAATAGCACAAGGCAACTACAACGAACTGATTGCCAACAAGCAAAGTCTTACAGGAAAATACTTACAAGGCGAACTACAAATAAACCCACCTACCCACCTCCGGCAATGGCAGCACAGCATTACAGTAGAAGGGGCACGGCAAAACAACCTCAAAAATGTAACGGTACAATTTCCGTTACAAACCCTATGTGTAGTAAGTGGTGTAAGTGGTAGCGGCAAAACCACATTGGTCAAACAAATTTTGTATCCCGCTTTACAAAAAATAAAAGGACAGCCCGCGGAAAAGGTAGGGCAGCACAAAGCAATCACGGGGGATGTAGCGCTGATTAGCCAAATAGAACTGATTGATCAAAATCCTATTGGCAAGTCTTCGCGCAGCAATCCGGTTACCTATATCAAAGCCTACGACGATATCCGCGATTTGTTTGCCAAACAACCCCTTTCCAAAATGCGTGGATTTATGCCCAAGCATTTTTCATTCAATGTAGATGGTGGCCGATGCGATGCATGCAAAGGCGAGGGCGAACAAATAGTGGAAATGCAATTTTTGGCCGACGTACACCTTACGTGCGATGTGTGTCATGGAAAACGATTTAAAGAAGAAGTGCTCGAAGTAACCTGCAATCAAAAAAGCATCTTTGATATCCTAGAAATGGGCGTTGATGAGGCAATTGCTTTTTTTACAGCGCTCAACAGCAAAGAAGGATTGGCGATAGCCAAAGCCATACAACCCCTACACGATGTAGGATTGGGCTATGTAAAACTTGGACAAAGCTCCGATACCCTCAGCGGTGGCGAAGCACAAAGGGTAAAATTGGCATCCTTTTTAGGAAAAGGTAAAAGCCTTGGCCATATGCTGTTTATTTTTGATGAACCCACTACAGGACTACATTTTCACGACATCAACAAACTGCTCAATTCGTTCCATGCTTTGATTAACCAAGGGCATTCACTCATTGTAATTGAACACAATACCGACATTATCCGATGTGCCGATTGGGTAATTGACCTTGGCCCCGAAGCGGGCGATGGTGGTGGCAATTTGGTATTTGCTGGCACACCGCAACAATTAAAACTGGTAACCGAAAGCCATACTGGACGTTATTTATAAATACTGTATACCATGAATGCCCCTATAGCGTTATTGTTCGATTTTAATGGAACTTTGGTAAACGATACCGATTGTCACCTGCAAGCATGGCTACAGGTATTGCAACAGCATGGGGCAACCTTATCACTTTCCGATATGCGCCAACAATGGTATGGCAAAAACGAAGAGATTGTGGAACGCATTTTGCCCAACCGCTTTAGCTCCGGAGAAAAACTAGCCATCTCATTACAAAAAGAAAAAGTTTACCTATCTACTTTTAACAAACAAGTAGTGCCTGTGCAGGGATTAACTGATTTTTTAGACGCAGCCGCCGACCTACACATCCCTATGGCGGTTGGGTCGGCGGCTACGCCTACTACTCTAAACACCCTGCTGAAGCATTTGAATATTGCCCATTATTTTACCGCTACGGTTAGTGCTAATGAGGTAACCCACAGCAAGCCTCACCCCGAAACTTATTGCTTATGTGCCAAAAAGCTACAAATGTCTCCAAAGCAATGTATTGTTTTTGAGGATGCACCTAAAGGAGCAGAAGCAGCCGCTGCGGCTGATATGCCGTGTATTGCCCTTACTACAACACACCCACCGGAAGCATTTACCCGTTTGCACAATATTTTGCACTACATCCCCGACTATCAACATGAATGGCTTTGGCAATGGTTGGCAAGTTATAGATGATAGTAGATATGAAGCAAGCTGTTCTTCGTAGTTAGAAACCGCTTCCTAGCGTCGCCATGATTGTTTGGCTGCCACACTTTGGGTTCATTCCCCATAAATAAAGCTCAAGTGCTGCCGTTAAAGAACACTGCAATTGCAAATTGACCCATCCATTTCCAAAAAAGTAGCGGTTGGTACCCATTGTGCACCAACCGCTGTTATCATACGATACGTTCCTCTTACACTCCCTCTATCAAATCTCTAATAACCACACTTGCTACCGTGCAGCCAAAAATAGCCGGCATGTAACTGATAGTACCAATAATCGACTTTTTAGGAAAAGCTTTTTCGGTAACAACCACACGCGTTTCGTCAATTTCCTCGGGACTAAACACCACTTTGAGTCCGTGGGTGATGCCCATACCACGCAGGCGTTTGCGTACGTGTTTTGCAAGAGTACATTGGTAAGTTTTGGCAATATCAGCTACTTGCACCAATGAGGGATCAACTTTTCCGCCTGCCCCTAACGAAGTAACAATAGGTATCTGTAGTTCCTTACACGCTTTAATAAAGTGGGTTTTAGGGCCTAGGGTATCTATACAATCTACGGCATAGTCAAAATGCCCTTCGCTGAGTAGTTGCGGTATTTTTTCATTTTCCAAGTAAGCGGGCAAAACGGTTAAATCTAGCAGCGGATTAATATCTTTCAAACGCTCGCCCATTACGGTGGCTTTTAATTGCCCTTCCGTGGAGTGAAGCGCGGCTACTTGCCTGTTTGCATTGCTTAAATCTACTTTATCATTATCTACAATCGTCATTTTGCCAACGCCGGCACGGGCAATCATTTCGGCACAAATGCCGCCAACACCGCCCAATCCTACCACCAATACATGTTTATCCATCAGGGCAGTCACTTTTTCATCGCCCAACATCAACTGCGTACGGCTCATCCAATAAGGTATCATAGTTAACCATTTTTGTTGCCCTTGTGCATGATCCATGCTAAGGGCGCTATCTGTTTTTGCTAAAGACGCAAAAGTATAGCAGAATACCCTACTATACAACGGCACCTCGAAAATGCAGTAAAAAAACTGATTTGCGAGGTGCCGATGTATAAACCCATTAAAAAATACTTTTGAATGTATACTACTAGCCTTTCAACCGATATACTTTTCCTTTTTCAGTAGCAATATCGTATAAATAGGTGTTTTTAATAGCAGGTGTTTGCAACTTGGCCTCGGGCGATATGAGGGGTTTGGGTGCTACGTCTTGCACAAAAAAGGGATTGCTGTTGCCGCCTTTGGCTTTTAAAAGTGTAAATGGTGATGCGGCTGTAAGTATTTGTGGTGAGCGCAAGCGTAAGTTGCCACCAAGGGTAGATTGTACTACCAACTTTGTAATATTACCATTTTTCCAAGCCAGCTCTTCAATAACAAAGCCGCCCCTTGCTTTCAATCCTTTAATGTGTCCTTCTTTCCAAGCGTCGGGCAAGGCAGGTAATACAAACACTGCACCATCGTGGCTTTGCATCAACATTTCAGCAATACCCGAAGTAGCACCAAAGTTACCGTCAATTTGAAATGGCGGATGCGCATCAAACATATTAGGATACAGGCCGCCACCGCCCATTGTGCCTTTATCGTCCAATGGCACCATCAACATTTTGATCATTTCGAGGGCGTGATTGCCATCTAAGAAGCGCGCCCAGAAATTGATTTTCCAACCCATACTCCACCCTGTAGCAGCATCGCCCCTATAGAGTAGAGAGTTTTTAGCCGCTTCAAACACTTCGGGGGTAGCATAAGGCGATATTTGCCTACCGGGGTACAAGCCAAAAAGGTGCGATACGTGGCGGTGTTTGTTTTTAGGATCGTCGATATCCTGCATCCATTCCTGTAACTGACTGTATTTACCAATTTGGGGTAAGGGCAAGCGAGCCTTTAGGGCGGTAATGTCTTTGGCAAATGCGGCATCGGTTTTTAAAATAGCGGCTGCACGGGCAATGTTCGAAAACAAATCGAATAAGATTTGGTTATCCATTGTTACCCCTGCCGATATGCCTCCTTGCTCCGGCGAAATGGTTGGTGCTGTTACCATCCATTTGTGGATGGGTTCTTCTATCAAAAAATCTTGAAAAAAGACGGCAGCATCTTTCATGATGGGATACACCGATTGCAAGTATTTAACATCTCCATTGTACAAAAACTTCTCCCACAAATGCTGACAAAACCAAGCACCCGACATTGGCCAAATAGCGCAGCGGCATTTGTCTACCGGCCCTGTAATACGCCACAAATCGGTATTGTGGTGCGATACCCATCCCCTAGCGCCATACATAGTTTTTGCGGTTCCCTTACCCGTGATTGCCAATTCACGAATCATTTGTACAAGGGGTTCATGCGTTTCGCTGAGGTTGCAAACTTCGGCGGGCCAGTAGTTCATTTGGGTGTTGATGTTGATGGTGTATTTGCTGTCCCAAGCCGGTGATGTTTTGTCGTTCCATAAACCTTGTAAATTGCCGGGCTGTCCGTTTGGCTGCGAACTCGACATTAATAAATATCGGCCATACTGAAAAAACAAAGCAGCAAGTGCTTGGTCGTTGTTGCGACTAAAGGCTTTTAAACGCACATCGGTGGGCAAATGACTCGAATCGGCAGTTGCTGCCAATGCAAATTGCACTCGACCAAATTGTTGGGCATAGCGCTGTGTATGCGCTGTGAGTAAAGCGTTGTACGATTTTTTGATGGCGGCATCTAAAAAAGCAGCGGCTTTGGCATGTTCATCTACCGATATGTCTGCATAGTTTTTATAGTTGGTAGCCAACGATACTACGATGGTTACGCTATTGGCATTTGCCACCACCATTTTTTTATCTTTAGCAATACAAGTTCCGCCCTCGTTGAGAATGTGGGTGCGGATGTTCAGTTTTATTTTTCCGGGTACGCCTTCGTGGTCTAGTCCTTCGGCCGATAAATCGTGGCCGTTTGACTGTGTTTTGATGGCTACATTTTTCAACTTACAAAGTAGTTCGGCCTCAAAACTCACTGCATTGGGTTTACTAGCGGTTAGTTGCACCACAATTACTTGATCGGCAAAAGAAGTAAACGTTTTGCGAGTATAAACAATGCCTTTGTACTGAAAGGTGGTAGTGGTAACTGCATTTTCCAAATTGAGTTCGCGATAGTAGTTGCTAACAAGGCTATCCACAAAACCGAACTGAAGTTCTAAATCGCCGGCAGGCAAAAACTTCATACCGTTATTGGTTTGCTTATAAAAAATATCGGTAGTTAATTTATCGGCGGCTTTGTTGTTTCCCGAAAGCAAAAGGCTTTGTATTTTTTGCAGCGAATCTTTCACTTCGGGCAAATCATTCCGCGATGGTGATCCACTCCAAACAGTGTGCTCATTTAGTTTAATAATTTCTTTGCCGGGATTGCCATATACCATGGCGGCTAAGCGCCCGTTTCCTAGTGGCAATGCCGCTTCCCACACCTTTCCGGCCGGTTGTTGGTACCACAATTTCAAAGGTCGATTTTGGGCATAAGTGGCAAGGGTGCCGCACAGCAAACCAATTCCAAGCCACAGGGCATTCTTTTTCATAACAAGTCGTTTTACGTTTTGTACAATGGTTGCAATAGTAATATATAATTGGCAAATGCCTGCTACATTTGCACAATACACAACAAAATGAACATAGGAGTTGTGGCACTACAAAAGCCTCCTGACAGAACAGCACTTTTTTTCACAATTCAAATTTAGCATCATGCACACCCGCCTCCTTTGGTTACTCTGTAGCATTGGCCTCACTTGTGTTTATGGCCAAAAGCCATCGCTACAATTGCTTGGCTCGCAACACGCCACAAGTATCAGGGGATTGAGTGTGGTAAACAAAGATTACTTTTGGGTAAGTGGCAGCAACGGCACTGTTGGCAAAAGTACTAACGGGGGAAAAACTATTGAATGGCAAACCATACCAGGCTACGAAAAACGCGATTTTAGAGATATTGAAGCCCTCAACGATAGCACAGTGGTGGTAATGGCAGTAGCCGAACCCGCTGTCATGCTCAAAACCCACAACAATGGCAAGCATTGGTACCAAGTATTTGAAGACACTACCAAAGGAATGTTTTTAG
>JAIXOS010000126.1 GCA_027486695.1 Chitinophagaceae bacterium
ACAGGCGAGGTCATAGCTATATGTTTTTTCTCCTTGTTTCCGCCAAAAATGTAGGCGGCTAATTTGGGAAAACCCGAGCTGCCAAGTTGTTTGTAGGTTTTGGCTGTAGACGAAATGGTAGCCATGGTTACCAATGGGTAATGCCTTATTTCAAAGTCTTTTTCAGTCTGAATAACTATATAAGGCTGGGTTTCTGATTTGCCGGTTGCCATAGCTGTGTAGATTTGAAATACGATAAACGATATTGCAATTATCCCGATTATTATTAGCATTATTTTCATTATGTATTGTGAATTTTATTTTTCAAAAAGGATCGCTTAGCTCGCTAATTCTAATGAGTTTTTTATTTACAAATTCCTCTAAGCCTAATTGAGCCATTTCTCTACCATAGCCCGAACCTTTTGTGCCGCCAAAAGGCAAATCGGCTTGTGTCCAAGTTGGGTGATTGATGAAAACCATTCCTGTATCAATTTGGTTGGCTACTCGTTTGCCTCTTTCAACGTCTTGTGTAAATACCGAACCGCCCAATCCAAAGGGAGAATCGTTGGCTAATGCAATGGCTTCTGCTTCATTTTTTACTTTAAAGAAAAGCGCAACCGGGCCAAAAAATTCTTCGTAAAACACAGGATTTTCGGGTGTTATATCTGTTAAAATAGTGGCTTGCATGTACGCTCCTTCTCTGTCCACTCTGCTACCTCCCAACAAAATTTTGGCACCACCGGCAACCGCCCTTTTTACTTGGTCTGCAATTTTTACAGCCGCCGCTTCGGTGCAAAGCGGACCTAAATGTGTGGCATCGTCCATAGGGTCGCCAACCACAATGGCAGCCATTTTACTTTTGAATTTTTCTAAAAAATTATCTGCAATATCCTCTACAGCAATAAAACGTTTTGATGCCACACAACACTGCCCGTTGTTGTTGATTCTACCAACAACAGCCCAATCTACGGCTTTGTCAATATCGGCATCTTCCAAAATAATGAAAGCGTCGCTTCCGCCTAATTCTAACACCGATTTCTTAACGTGTTTACCTGCTTCTGCGGCAACAATTGCGCCAGCCACTTCGCTACCTGTAAGCGATAGACCCCTAATTCTTTTATCCCCAATTAATTTATCAGTTTGCTGGTGAGATATTAATAAATTGGTGTAAAGCCCTAGTGGCGCTCCTGCTTCAGCAAATATTTCTTCAATGGCAATGGCACATTGTGGCACATTTGCAGCATGTTTAATAAGCACAGTGTTGCCAATCATAATGTTGGGAGCAGCAAAACGAGCTACCTGATAAAACGGGAAATTCCAAGGCTGTATGCCAAGCAGTACACCAACGGCACTGTATCGTATCAATGCTTTACCATGAACAGGACTTAGTATTTTGTCAGTTAAAAAGCCTTCCGCATTTTTAGCGTAGTAGTCAAATATTTCAGCGCTTAATTTTATTTCCCCTTCGGCATGTGCAACAAGTTTACCCATTTCTAAGGTAATCATTTTGGCAAGGTGTTTTCGTTTGGCGCGAAGCAAGCCGGCAACGGTGTATAATAATTGCGCCCTTGTTTGATAGTCGGTATTCTTCCATTCGTTAAATGCCATTGCTGCTTGTGCAACTGCTTTGTCTACGGCCGCATCGGTTATTTCATCGAATGATTGTACTACTTTATTGTTTGTTGGATTGATTGTTTGAAATGTCATGATTTAATAGTTGATTGGTGAATTTAATTTTCGAAATGTCAAAATTGTTTTCTTTTATTCGTTCAATAATTTGCTGATAAATGGTGTTACTCAGCGTGGCTGTTCTTGATAGTATCCACAAGTATTTTCTGTTGGGATGACCAACCACCGCATAACTGTAATCGTTGGCCAAATCTATAATCCAATATTTGCCTTTGAATGGCCAAAAGAATTGCAGGGTTAATTGGCTGCTCTTTTTTGATTGTTGTTTCTGTCGTTTTTATTTCATTTATTTTTTATGTTGAGACAATAGGATAGGACGTATTGAACGACACCTTGTAGGAATGGCTAATTGACCAATGCAAATTCGTAGTCTACCACTAATTCATTTTTCACATACCAAATGCCCGCTGTTTTCCAGGCAATACGACCAGCTTCCTCTTTTTGATACCAAGAGTCCACAGTACCACTTAATGTAACGGTGGCACCTGATACAGATACATTGATGTCACTATCATCAACAGCCCAGCTTCTGTTGATGGCGTCTTCAACATCTTGCCTTTCAATAGCATCGTGGCTGTCGGATTTAATGATGATGTTATTGGTAACACCTTTAACACCCGTTAGATAATTAACCGCATTTTTTGCAGCTTCTTTTTGGTAATTCCAAGGAAGTTCACCTGCTAAAGTAACCCACCCATCTTCTACTTTTACTGTTACTTTGTGGTTAGGAACTGATAAGTTGTTTTTCAAACCCGTCAACACTTCGTTTGCAATTTCTGTGTTTGTTTTTGACCAGCCATTTGGATATTGCACTTCAATTTCTTCAACCAAGGCTTTCATCCTGATTACTTTTTTGGCAGCATTTTCGGCTTCCAATTTTTTAGCGTAGCTGTCCACCACGCCAGTCAAAGTAACAACACCGTCTTTTGCAGTAACGCCAATTTCGGCTGCGTTCAATAGCGGTTCCCATTTAATGGCGTTTTGAACATCTGTCTGTAATTCTTGATTGTTTTTCATTATGTATTTTAACACCGTGAATGAACTTTCACAATAACACAAAGTTGAAACCTATTAATAGCCAAAGCATTACACAATCGTTGAAAAGAGTTGTATCATTCGCAAATTTCCTGTTTCAGGATGCAGTAGAAATATTGGTGTGGGGCATTGGGACAAAATTCAATGTGCTACAAAAGCATTTACTTTCTGTTGTCCGCATTTAGCACTGTTGTCAATGGTTTGCACAGTAGCCTAACATTACTGCTTACGCGCTGTTTTGCGGCAAGCAAGTGCTAACGGCAATGCTGTTGGTAGCATATGGTTTCACTAGTGATTGCTGTTGGTTTACACGGGGATTTTGCGTGAGGGATTGCAGCGATTACCCCACAGCCGACATCCTGAAAGGTGGCGGCGAGGAGTAAAAGCGAAAAGCCCGACCCGAAGGGGCACGCCCAACTACACCACCCAAATAGTGCTTTGTTCCCCACAGCTAGTATCTTCAAAAGCCCTATGCAAACGGCATCAGCTGCCTTGAACCACTTTTTTGGCGGTAGGTACAAAAATAATTGCACGGGGTTTCCAACCTTTTACCCAACTTGTACTCTTAATTGCAGCACAACATTATTTGGAAAACGCACAACACATACCTACTGCTCTACTCCATCAGGCACAAATGGGCGACACATCGGCCATGCAGTTGCTGTACCAACAGTATAGTAAGGCCATGTTTAACATTTGCATTCGCATGACCGGCAACCATGCCGATGCCGAAGATGTGTTGCAGGAGGCATTTGTACAAGCTTTTACCAACTTGCGGCAACTGAACAATGTGCAGGCTTTTGGTGGTTGGCTTAAACGAATTGTGGTAAACGCTTGCATTAAGCATAGCAAAAAAAATGTTTACTGGCAGGAATGGGAAGACGAAACGCACGAAATGCTGTTGGCCAATGAGGAAGAAGCTTGGTGGTTACAAATAGACTTAGCATTGGTACACCAACAAATAAAAGCGTTGCCCAATGGTTGTCGTCAGGTTTTTAACCTGTTTGTATTAGAAAATTACAGTCACAAAGACATTGCCGGCCTGCTTGGCATTAGCGAAGGCACTAGCAAAAGCCAATACCACCGCGCCAAACAACTATTGAAACAAAATATAATGCAGCAATTGCAACATCATGGATAAGTTACAACAATATTTACAACACCACGCTGAGGAATTGGACGTAGATGTGCCAACGCCCGAGGTATGGCAACAAATACAGCAACGGATGGCTAGTCCCCAAAAGCCGTTGGCACGCATACGCCGTCTGCCACAGGTGCTGCGCTATGCCGCTGCTGCTTGTGTGTTGGGTTTTGCAGTAGTGGGTGCATGGCACGTATGGCAAACTGCACAACCTTCCGCCCTTGCCGTTAACCACCATTTGGTGCCCGGAAAAGCTGCTCCCAAACCTACCGCTACCATAGCGGAAAAAACGCAAACGCACCCAACGCCTACACCCCAATTGACGGAAACAGCCTTGGCAGGGGTAAAAAAAATGGCGGCAACACCCCGTAAACAGCCCGCCGCATCGCATGCAGTTACCGTATTGCAAAGCATTAATCAAAGCTTTACGCAAGTGATTAACTTGCAACGAGCAAGGGTAAATACCATGCCTTTGCTAGCCGAAAACCCTAGTTATTTTGCCGATTTCAAAGTGGCATTTGCGCAAATGGACAACGACGAAAAAGTGATTAAAAAAGAAATTGCCCAAGCCGGTACGCTTACCAACGATTTGCTGGACCGACTGATTACCGTATACCAACAAAAGCTAGCCATGCTCAAACAATTGCAAAACGAAATCAATAAAACCAATAGCCGATACAAACAAGGCAGGCCTACTGCCGAAAATGCAACCACTTATTTTCTAAATATTTAAAACCTCCTCATTATGATACGCACACGTATGTTTTTAGCAGCCGCTTTGTGGTACTGCACCACTGCCGCCGCTCAACCTGCCCCTGCCGAAGCGCCTTTGGCTATGGCTACCGATGCACTTGGCAAATTGCAGCGCTTGCTCCCTCCTTTGCCGCCAATACCGCCGTTGTCGGAAGCGATGAACGATGGTGTACGGCTAAAAGATTTGAAAAGTAAAGAAGTAAGCATTGAATTATCGGCCTCCAAAATGACCGATGTATACATTGAAAGCACAAGCCGCCCATTGGAAATAAAAGTATGGGACCAACCGAAAGTGAAAGTTGTTACCACCATTTATTTTGAAGGTGATGCCAACAAACTGAGCGATGAAGAATGGTTTGAAAAATTGAACATTAGTGTAAAAGCCACTAACGGATCGGTGCGCATTAAAAGCGGTACCGTGGGTAGTGGTAGTTATAGCTTTAATGGCAATAATTATGCATGGAGCAGCGCCGGTGCCGATGGCATTGCCATATTTAACGGCGAGGGCGACAACATCAAAACCAAAAGCAATGTAAAAAGGTGGATTACCGTTTACATGCCTAAGGACAACAAACTAGATATTGAAAACAAATACGCCGATATTACCATTACGGCCAACATCAACAAACTGCATCTTGATATTACCAATGGCAATGTAGAAATGCAGGACGCCAACACGTTGTTGTTGCGCTCAAAATACAGCAATGTGAACATGGGCAATGTGAAACTAGCCGAGGTAGATTTTATCAACGGTCGCTTTACGGCCAAAGACCTACAAGAGTTGGATATGGATACCAAGTACAGCACGGTAGAAATAGCCACACTCAAAAAAGCCACACTGCGCAGCACGAACGATGAGTACGAAATAGAAGAAGTGGGTCAGCTGCAAGGGCGCAAAAACTATGGCAACCTGCGCATAACCAAACTGACCAATAGTATTGAGCTAGATGGTACCAATGCCGATGTAAAAGTGCGCAATATTGCCCCTTCGGTAGACGTGATTAAGATAGATAACAAATATGCCGATTTGCGTTTGCCGCTGCGCAACCTTAAGAACTACAGCATCAACTACATTGGCCCATGGAGCACTGTTTATGGCAACTTTGATAAAAAACCTTTAAAGGCAGATGTAAAAACCACCTCTGTAGAACGTTCTTTATCGGACGATATGCGCGAACTGAAAAAAGTGGTAGTGACAATAGATAAAGACAACGATAGCAACTTTTCGGCTTCCGCCGGCGATGGAAAAAGCACCAAAATAGATATCAAGTGCCAAAATTGTACGGTGGATTTTAAATAAACTGTTTTGTTACCTTCCCGAAAGTTTGGAACTTTCGGGAAGGCAACAAAACTGCAAAAGGCATTATAAATAAGATTTAGGAATGAATGCTATCTACCTATTGATGGTAAACGCACTACTGCTTTCATCAGATTAAGCAATTTGTAACCCTTGATTCGCTTAAACTGTGGTGGAGTAACGCTTTGGCTTACTTCACCAATTACCACTTGTTTTTAGTGTGAATTTATTTCACTTCGTCAGCCGCATTCTTGCGGCTGTTTTTGTTGGGGAGGATCGTATGCGTAGAATAATTGTTTTCTGATTACCATATACAATGATAGATGCATAAAGTATTTCGAAGTAATGGACAAAATGTAGGCTGTTTTTTAGATGTTCAGTTCAAGTGGACAAAATGTAGGCTGTTTATTTTTTCATGATAGTTCGTTTTTTATCATGTTAGTTTAGGTTTGTTTTAT
>JAIXOS010000003.1 GCA_027486695.1 Chitinophagaceae bacterium
AAATTGACGGTGTAACTGTTACTGTTTATGACCCAAAATATCCAACCATACCAGGTAAAGAGACAAATGCACAAATAATGAATGGTTTGCCTGTCTTTGATTCTAATGCAGGTAGACCTAAAGCACCAGCAGTTGTGACAATAGATGGTATGAATGGTATTCCTGTTTTGGCTGCCTAATCATTACACTATTTTATATCGCTAAATTGTAACATTAAATAAAAATCACACATTAATTTTAAAAAAAATATGAAGACTCCTTCATTAGACGTACAAGCGTTATTACGCAATCCAGCTGTGTTTGCCAACCTTTCAGCTGAAGCAAAAAGCTGGGTAGAAAATGGTACCGCTTTTGGCCGTGTCAAAATTTACGAATTTTGCAAAGTTGTAACAGGACAATCGGGAATCATTAAGCTTTCTGACGAGACTGCTTCCAAAACAATTGGTATCACAAACATTGAGAAATCAAAGTTTGATACAGATGCGTTTTTGTTAGGTGTAGCCTTAGAAGTTGCTTTTTCTTCAGGTGCAATTGCAGATGTTAAAGCTGCCGATTTTAGCAATTTGTTAAGAAATCCAGCAACCATTAAAAATGATTCTGATGATGCCACAGCACAGAGCATTTTCAACCTTCGTGGTGCAAACTCATTAAGAGTGGATAATGCCATTCGCAATGGAGAATTGCGTTATGCTGTTGGTGGAAATGAACTTTTCCGTGTTCGTCCAGACGAATTATTTGTAGATTCTTCCGAAAATCAATTGGGTATCAAAGGTGACTTTAACCAAGTTTACAGCTTGTTGAATTCTCCTAGAATTATCAAAATGGATAAGTCGGTAGAGCCTGTTTTAGAGACCGCTGGTGCAATCGTACTAAACAATGCGATTCGTATCAAGCATTACGTGATGGAAGTTTTCCAAATCTAATCCGTAAGGCAAATCAATTTTAAGGGCACTGTTTAGGCAGTGCCCTTTATTAATCAATTTCAATTTCCATTCCAATGAAAAGAAAAAAATACGTTACGCTTGAGTGTATCATAGCAAATGGCACTGGTGCTACGACTGCGTCATTTAAAGGCGATTTGCCAAAAGATTTTGACCGAGTATCAGCAGTTGCATTTTTGGAGAAATCCGCTGGAGGTTTAGCTAAATATGATGTAAGTGTGGAGGAATACGAGGGTAAGACCACCATTGATTATGTTGATAGATTGGCTCTTGTAGTAACTGGTACTAATTCAATGGCCATTACACCAAGTGAAAGATTTAACCGTGAGATTTTCTTTCCAATCGAAAAAACCAACAAGAAAACTGTAGTCACCATCAAAACAGCTGCCGCAACCACTAGCGAATTTAGTTTACAGGTAGTTTTTGAATGCGAAGCTGATAATTAATCGATCTATTCATGGTATATAAAAGTGTTACACCAGCTGAATTTTACTTAGGCAGTGAAGACAGGGAATTTGTACTAGACAACAAAAATATCATTGGTTTTTCTATCAGAAATGTAGGAACGGCCAATGTGACTATTTTTAGGCACACGGTACTACAACAGGATGATTGTTACCATTCACCTTCGAATTTCCAAAATTTACCGCTGACAGGCACCATTCCAATTGATTGGTCTAGTGGAACAGATAAAAAAGCACTGGTATATGCCCTTGTAGGAAATCTATAATGCAAACATCCCCACAGCAAATTTCAGAAATTTTAACGCTGCATAAGGCTGGTACTTCCATTAGAAAAATTGCGCAAATGCTCAATATTTCTAAGGGTACTGTCCAGTACCATATTATGAAAGGTGGTGCAATGAACGGTGTTGAAACGAAACCAATAAGCATAAATAGTATGTCAGAACCAGTAGACCAAAGGCTAAGATTCTTAAATACCCTAAATGAAGATTTAGAGCATCGCTGCAAAAAGCTAAGAAAGGAACTCGACGAATTAGAAGTTGATTTTAGACGGGTCAAGAATGAAAGAGATGACCTTAAAATAGAACTTAAGACCTTTGAGGCCCAGAAAGCACTAGAATTTAAAGCTTTGGAGGGGAGCTCAAAGCAGGGTTTAGGTGGTATTGTTGAAAAGCTAGGCGACCCTGGTGTAATGGCTCAACTACCTGCCTTGGTTCAAGCATTCCAAATGTTAGTAGGTAAGGCTCCACAGGCACAACCGCAGGTTGGTAATGTAGATTCTAATGCTTCAGTATTGCCCAATAACCTAAGTCCAGAAAAAGCACAAATCTTAAAGTTTGTACTAGAGAAAATGACTGGTTTAAACGACAAGAAATTTGGTGAATTAACAACCTTTATTCTTACCATTTCATCATCAGAAACACATGACCAATGGCTTAGCGATACCGTTAATGCTATGGTTGCAACAAATTAACCATTTAAAATTATCCCCATGTCACAGAAAAAAAGTATTAACCTGTTAATGAATTTTAGCGAATTGAATGACAGTTTTATTAAGGAAGATGCCTTAAAAAGATTGGCTGAACTTCCTCTTAAGGGCACAACCCTAATTAAGATAACTGAATTGTTAGAACATCCAGGTGCAGAAGATGCGTTCATGAGTGCCTTGTCAAATCCGCTGGCCAAAGCTCTATTTAAAAAGTAATTCAAATGAAAAAGAACAATCAAATCATCATACAAACTCCAGAAGAAAAGGGAGGTTCAGATTTTTCAATTGGTAAAGCCATTTTTTACCTGGTAGGAGCTGTTTTGACTTGGTTTGGTTTAAGTTCAATTATTTCATCAAGCCAACAAAGCACAACCAGCGGCGGCTTACAAAATGACCTTAACACTCAACTGGCTACCAGAATTTATAATATTCTATCTACAGCTGGCGCCCTAAATTGGTATTACAGGACTGATTACAGTTCTGTTTTAAAGGTAATTGAGGTGGCAAAAGAAATAAAGGACTGGAAGTCGGTTCAAGCCGCATATTCTAAATTGTACGGTGAAGATATTACCGCAATACTCAACCAATTACTTATACCAGCTGACTATCAGAAATTTTTGAATAATCTTCAAATAAAGGGCAGTGCCACAAATACCACTGGTACTGCAAAAATTGAATCGGTTATTCCTACAGGATTGGTGAGTGGTAAATCAAGATTAGTTCTAGCAGCTAAAAACAGTCCTGTAAATAGTTATAAAAGCACAGCTGACTATCCATCCAAAGTATACATTTCTTGGCCTGTAGGTTTTGAGTTTTCACAAAATGGGTTTGTGTATATAGCCACATCTAAAATTACCTATTTAGGAAGTACGGTTTCAGTTACTCTATACCAGATTCAATTACCAAATGGCAATAAAATTTGGGTTAAGTCAAGAGACGTTCAACGTGTAATTAATTAATCATTATGGCAGTTTTTGAAAGTTTTTTAAGTGTAGTATTGGCCGCTGAAGGTGGTTATGCCAATGTTACTGGTGACCTTGGCGGGGAAACATACAGAGGTATTTCTCGCAGATGGCACCCAAACTGGCAAGGATGGGTAAATATTGATGCCATAAAAAGGCAAAGGCCTATTAGGCACAATGAAATCATTAAGGATTCCAACCTTGACCAATTGGTTAGTTCATTTTATAGAAATAATTTTTGGGTACCTATAAGAGGCAGCCAAATTTTGGATCAGGATGTGGCAAATGTTATTGCTGACCATGCCGTAGGTGTTGGTATTGATGATGCAGTAAAGTTGGCTCAATGGTTATTAACTGAAAAATTTAAAATTGATACCAAAATAGATGGTGTTATTGGCCCAATCACATTGGCTAATCTTAATAGGGTTAATCCTAGAAAGTTTTTTAATGAATACACAGATTTAAGAGTTGACTACTACAAATACCGTGGAAATGACTTAACCAGGGATATTAAACTGGATTCAGTATTCAAGAGACTAACTGGTAACAATCCATCAACCAGTCAAGGCGAATTGTTTCTGAAAGGTTGGCTTTTTAGGATGGAAAAATTTATTAAAAAAAAAGTGAAGTTATAGCCATTTCAGGTGGTGTGATATTGTTTTTAGCCTTAGTAATTTACCTAATTTATCAATACAATAAAAATGAAGAGAATAGTAAAAAATTATCAGCAACCTACTCCACCGAAGTGGCGTAAAATTGGTGATATGGCATTGCTATTGGCTATTGCAATTGAACCATCAGTACAATCCATGCCATTGGATAATTTGGTAATAAAGCAATGGTTGTCTTGGTCTTTTACTACGGCATTAATCATTTTTAAGTTTTGGACAAATACTAGAATAGAGCAAAATGGACAATAGGACTTATTTTATAATTAGTTGTATTTGTTTGGCTTTAGGTATCGGTTTATTAAGGTACTTTTGGCCTAAAACAAAACAGCTATTAGAATACGGTTTGTATCTAGGAAATAGCAGGTTTAAATCGGTTGAATGGAGAGACCAAAAGGATGATTTAACAAAGCTCATCCGATTTTATTATATAATTATGGGTTTTGGCCTATGCTTAATACTAGCGGCCATATACATTCTAAAAGTGCTTATTTATGGGTAATTCAATAAATAAAATATTGATTGGTTTTTTGGCACTAATTGTTGCTATTAACATTTTCACATTATGGAAAATTAAAGGGAATTTTAAGGTTGAAAATTACGCAGATACCATTTATATGGTTGAGCAGTACGACTCGACAATTCACCATTTATCTGAATCAAATACTATTTATTTCAATCGGGATAGTATAGTGTATGAAGTTAAGAGTTTTGACAGTTTAGAGCTTTCTAAAATATTATTGAGCTGGCATACATTTTACACCCAAGAGCAAACTTATAGAGATTCAAATTTGCAGGCCACAATTATTGATTCTATTGGGCAAAATCGAATTTTAGCAAGGTCTATTGAATATAAAATATTAAGACCTGATAGCATATTTTATATCGAAAGGTATAATAACAAAAAAAGCCCTCAAAACTCCTTTTATCCAGGATTGAGTGCTTATTGGCGTGGGGCTAATTCGCCTATTTTCGGCCCAGCCATATTTTTCAATCGTGACCGATTTGGAATTTATGCTGGTGCCGGTATAGGTGAGTCTCCTATTTTAAATTTTGGTGTTCATTTTAAATTAAA